>JACQNT010000024.1 GCA_016202915.1 Acidobacteriota bacterium | reverse complement strand
TCCACGATCGCCTTCAGGGCCCGCCGGTTCCCCTCCCCCTTGGCGCGCCCGTACTCCGAGCGTTTCAGCCGCCAATGCATGCACCAGCAGCCTCCGCACGCGCCACGGGGGCCGAAGAGTCGCTCGAGATCGCCCCAGCACCCGGGCGTGACCGGCCGGATCAGGAGCCCCGTCTCCGAAATCCTGGCCCGGCGGCCGCCGGCCGCCCGGCTTCTCGACGAAGGCGTCGACCTCAAGTCTGGAGCCTCCTCAAGGCAGGAACTTTTCCGGCTGCTTCAGCTTCTCCGGGAGGTACGTGTCGATGACGTAGTTGAGGCCCCACTTGGCGAGGGCCTGCTGCTCGGCGCGCACGCCCATTTTCAGGAGGTGCTCGACGGCGTCCACCCACGCCCTGTGGTGCTGGAAGAACGGGTCGTTCTTGATGGCGTCGCGCGCCCGCTTGATGTCCACGTCCTTGAGTGGGTGCGTGGGCAGCTTGTAGTCCACGATGTCCTGGGGCGTGACGCCCAGGTAGCGCGCCTGCGGCACGCAGAAGTACTCGTTGAGGTGGGCGGCGTTCCCCGATCCGACCTTCAGGGTGCGGTAGATATTGCTGATGCCGTACGGGTCGCCGTCCACGAAGACGTACACCGGGATCTTCTTGAAGTCGGCCAGGCGGCGGATGAAACGGCGGCAGGCGCGCGTCGGCACGCCGCCCATCGACACCAGGACGCAGTTGGCGGTCTTCCAGTACTTGTGCTTCACCAGCCGCTGGAACATGCCGGCGGTCTCGATCACCAGGATGAAGGCGGCCTCGGTCTGGAACTTCAGGTGCTCGACGGAGATCGGGATGGAGTAGGCGCCGGAGCCGAACCGGGTGCAGTCGATGCGCAACGGCTTGCGGGTCTCCGAGTCCCGGTCGATGATGGAGAGCTTCCCCGACACCTCCCCGCCCTTCTCCTCCGGCACGAAGCCGATCTGCTCGCGGTTGACCTCGAACAGCGCCTCCACGTCGTCCATGACGGCGTCGGATTCCGGCTGCTCCAGGAAGCGCGCCTCGCCCCAGTTCTTGGAGACGTAGTACGCCTCCCTCTTGGTGGCGATGTCGTCCTGGGCGACCAGCTCCTTGGACAGGGCCATCATGCGCAGCGTCTGGGCGAAGGTCTTCACGGTCGAGACCGTCAGGGTGCGCTCCTTCTTACGGCCGCGCATCTCGAAGTGCCCGCGCTTCGGGTCGTACTTCACGTTGCTGAGGCTGCGCAGCGGGAAGCGCAGCCGCGGCTTCTGGCGCTTGAGGATCGTCCGGTGGACTTCCCCGGCCGTCTGCTCGATCTTCTTGACCGTCGCTGTGCCCATCGCGTCCTCTCTTTTCCGTGTACTTCAGGCGCCTGCGCGCGCCGTCACGACGAAGGCGTGCAGGGGCATGCGGACCGGCCGGTCGCCGAACTCGCGCGCCACGACCCGAGCCACAGCCTCCACGACCTCGGTGATCTCGACGCCGCCCCGCTCGCGGATGGCGTTGCCGACCGGGTTCCCCTCGACGAGCCCCCGCGCCAGGTCGCGGGCCGAGGGGCTCTGCCCCAGAAGCGACACTGGCTCGATCCGGACGTCCTCGAAGCCGGCCAAGGCGAGCAGGTCCTTCAGGACGTCGGTCTGATGGAGGCCGAAGGGGACCTGGTAGAAGGTAGGAGGGTCCTTGGGAAAGAATGAAGCGATGGTTTCGTGGGCGACCTTGCCAAAAGTGTTCCGCTCGAGCGAGTCCCAGACGTTGAACAGAAACGTCCCGCCGCCCACGAGCACCCGCCGGGTCTCCTTGAGCGCCGCCTTCTTGTCGGGCACGAACATCAGCCCGAACTGGCAGACAAGGGCGTCGAAGGAGCCGTCCGGGAAGGGAAGGACGCACGCGTCCGCCGGCTGCCACTCGACGCCCCGCTTTCCCGCGAGCTTCCGCCGCGCGTAGTCGATCATCGGGTGGTTCAGGTCGGTGGCGACGAAGCGGGCCCCGGCCGGCAGCCGGTCGCGCAGGTGTCGTGTGACGATGCCGGTGCCGCAGGCGACCTCCAGGACGCGCATCCCCTCCTGCACGGAAAGCCGGCGGGCGAGGTCGCACGCGTACGGCTCGAACAGGGCCGGCCCGAGGTACCGGTCGTAGTTTTCGGGGATCGAACCGGTAAACATCGCATGCGTATCGGTCATGGCGTCCGGCTCTTCTCGAGGGTCTCGGTCAGGGTCTTCACCACCTTCTGCTCCTCCGCCTCCGACAGGCCGAGGATCTCGCGCAGGGCGATGCCGATGTGCGGGATGTACGACTCGATGTAGGAGCGTTTCTTCTCGGCCTCCGCCAGACGCTGCCGGTGGCGCAGGAAGGCGCCGAGGCGGCGGCCGACTTCCTGAAGCCCGAGCCGCAGCTCGTGGATGATCTCCGGGTAGGAGGCGACCGCTTCCTTGCTCTCGGACGTGAACGGCACCCAGACGCTGGCGACGTTCACGAACAGCACCAGCGGGCCGATCGGCAGCGCTCCCTTTCCCTGCTGCAGACCGTAGTTGCGCCAGTCGGTGGTGATGGCGGCCCGGGTGACGGCGCAGGCCGACTGCTGGTACTGCAGCGGCACCCGGTTGGCGAAGCGCCACAGGTCGATCAGCTCCTCCGCCGGCAGGTCGCCGCCGTACGCCAGGCCCGCCTCGACGAGGAACGGGTTGCCGCGGTAGACGGCCGGCGGCCGGGTGGCGGAGGTGTAGAAATCGGCCTTCACCGCCCGCTTCAGCCCTTCGAGGATGAGCGCCTCGCCGATCGGCACGATCGAGGCCGCCGGCGGGGCCATGATCTTCACCTTCGGGATCGCCCGGAACAGCGCTTCAACCTGACGCCCGTCGAGCGACTTCGGCCGCGCCTCGGGGTTCACTCCGGCGGCGCGGCAGATCTCCTCGGCGACGTTGGCGCTGACCCGCGAGAAGTCGGACTGCAGGGCGCTCTTGAGGGTGCGGCCGCGCGTGCTCCGGAGCATCGCGATCAGGGCCCCCAGCTCCACCCCGTAGGGGTGGGGCCGGATCGCCTGCGGCTCGCGCGGCAGGCCGGTCGTGAGGCGCTCGCGGTGGAACTCGTCCCCCTTCGGCGGCCGGTAGCGGACGGTCGCGTGGGGGTTGGCCAGCGCCGACTGCATGACGTAGTCGTCCACCGAGCGGCGTCCTTTCTTGTACGTCCCGGCCAGGTCCATCTCGACGCGCGTCCCGTGATCGCGGTCCCACTCCACCTCGCGGTCGGTGAGCACCTTCGGCTCGTTCTTCGCCGTGTCGATCTGGATCTCGAAGAAGTGGGCCGGCTTCTTCGCGGCCGTACGGGAGGTGATCCGCACCGGCCGGCCGGTGGTGAGCTGGGCGTACATGCCGGCCGCCGAGATCCCGATCCCCTGCTGGCCGCGGCTCTGGCGCAGGACGTGGAACTTCGATCCGTACAGGAGCTTGCCGAACACCCGGGGGATCTGGCCGCGGACGATCCCCGGGCCGTTGTCGGTGACCGACAGGCGGAAGCGGTCCTCGGCCAGCTCCTCGATTGCGACCTCGATCTCCGGCAGGAGGCCGGCCTCCTCGCTGGCGTCCAGGGAGTTGTCCACCGCCTCCTTGGTCGCCGTCAGGAGGGCCTTGGCGGGGTTGTCGAAGCCGAGGAGGTGGCGGTTCTTCTGGAAGAACTCCGCCACGGAGATCTCGCGCTGGCGCTTCCCCAGCGACTCCGCCGTCTCGCGCCGCCGCCCGGCCGCCGCCTTCCCGCCGGGACGCGCGGCCACGGTGGGTGCTTTTACCGCGGCGGGCGCGGGGGCCGCGACGGCCTCGGGAGCGGCGTCGCCAGCGGGCGCGGCGGCGGCTTCGGCCGCCGCACCGGCCGCGGCCGCCGAACGGAAGAGCTCCATCTGGACGACTTTCCCCTTGACCCGTTTCGCCCCTGGCTTCGGTCGCCTGCGCTGCGCCGCGGCCTTCACCGCTCTGCCCCGTTTCTCCACGCGCCGTCCTCCGCCGGCTCCGCGCCGTCCCGCGGAACCCCCGCGCGGCAGGCATTCTAGCATCCTTCCGCACGCGTCCCGGCGCGGCAGGCATGCGGTCCCGGCGTATAATTCCCCACAGATGAACAGATTCCGCCCTGCCTTCCGCGCCCTCCCTGCGCTCGCCGGCCTCCTGCTCGCGTGCTCCAGCGGGCCGGGGGACGGGTCGATCCCCAACAAGGCTCCCGGCACCAGGAAGATGGCCGAGCGTCTCGACCGGATGCTCCGGGAGGGGGACCCCACGACCAACCCGTTCATGAACCTGGCGTCGGCCGAGGCGATCCGCGCCAGGCTGCGTGGTCCGGTCGAGCCCCTGGAGTACCTCGAGCTGCAGCCGAAGCTCGCCCTGGAGCTGCTGAACGCCGGCAGGACGGAAGAGGCGATCCGTGAATTCCAGAAGCTGTCGGATGTCCTGTCCCAGGAAGGGGTCGAGGTGACCGAGCGGCACAGACACTACGTCGCCCGGTATCTGGCGGTCGCCTATCTGCGCCTCGGGGAGCAGCAGAACTGCATCCTCAGCCATTCGGCGGACTCGTGCCTTCTTCCGATCCGGGACAAGGGCGTTCACAGGCTCCAGTACGGGTCGCGGGAGGCGATCAAGGCCCTGCGGGAGATCCTGATCAACCGCCCCAAGGACCTGGAGGCGCGCTGGCTCCTCAACATCGCCTTCATGACCCTGGGAGAGTACCCCGGCCGGGTCCCGCCGCGCTTCCTGATCCCGCCGCGCGCCTTCGAGCCCGACTACGACATCAAACGCTTCGTCGACGTCGCGCCGCGCCTGGGCCTGGACGTCGACGACCTGGCCGGCGGGGCCATCGTCGAGGACTTCGACAACGACGGCGACCTCGACATCATGGCCTCGACCCAGGCGTTCCGGGGGCAGCTCCGCTACTTCCGCAACAACGCCGACGGGACCTTCACCGAGAGGACCGCGGAGGCCGGCCTGACCGGGGAGTTCGGCGGGCTGAACATCGTCCACGCCGACTACGACAACGACGGCTCCATGGACGTCCTCGTGCTGCGCGGCGGCTGGATGGGGGAGGCGGGGAGCTTCCCGAATTCCCTGCTGCGCAACAACGGCGACGGCACCTTCGCCGACGTCACCGAGGAGGCCGGCGTCCTCAGCTTCCATCCCACCCAGACGGCGACCTGGCTCGACTACAACAACGACGGCTGGATCGATCTCTACATCGGCAACGAGTCCAACGAGATCGCGCGGCACCCCTGCGAGCTGTACCGCAACAACGGCGACGGGACGTTCACCGAGTGCGCCCCGACCGCCGGGGTGGACAGCACCGGCGTCATCAAGGGCGTCACCTCGGGGGACTACAACAACGACGGCCGGCCGGACCTGTATCTGTCCCGCAGGGGAGGGCCGAACACGCTGTTCCGGAACGACGGCCCGAAGCCGGGATCCACGGACAGGTGCGCCTGGACCTTCACGGACGTGAGCGAGCAGGCCGGCGTCACCGAGCCGATCTTCAGCTTCCCGGCCTGGTTCTTCGACTACGACAACAACGGCTGGCCGGACCTGTTCGTGAATGCGTTCGACTTCAAGGGTCCCAAGGAAGTCGCCGCGGACTACCTGGGGCTGCCCAACGAAACGGAGCGTCCCCGCCTGTACCACAACAACCGCGACGGGACGTTCACGGACGTCCGGCGCCAGGTGCGTCTCGATCGCATCCTGCACGTCATGGGGTGCAACTACGGGGATCTCGACAACGACGGCTGGCTCGACTTCTACCTCGGGACCGGGGACCCGAACCTGGGCAGCCTGATCCCGAACCGGCTGTTCCGCAACGCCGAAGGGAGGCTTTTCCAGGACGTCACGACCTCCGCCGGCGTCGGACATCTCCAGAAAGGACATGGCGTCTCCTTCGCGGACATCGATCACGACGGGGACCAGGACATCTACCAGACCATGGGCGGCGCCTACGAGGGGGACCATTACCGCAACGTCCTCTACGAGAACCCCGGCCACGGGAACCGCTGGATCAAGCTGAAGCTGGAGGGGGTCAAGACCAACCGCGCCGCCATCGGGGCGCGCATCAAGGTGGTCGTTAAAACGCCGGGCGGGGAGCGCGCCATCCACAGGACCGTCACCTGGGGGAGCAGCTTCGGCGGCAACCCCCTGCGCCAGGAGATCGGGCTCGGCCAGGCCGGGTCGATCCGGCTCGTCGAGATCGCCTGGCCGACGACCGGCATGGTCCAGACCTTCGCGACTCCCGCCATCGACCGGGCCTACGCGGTCCGCGAAGGGTCGCAGGACCTCGTGCCGCTCGATCTGAAGACGTTCCGGTTCGCGGGCAGATCGGACGGGAAGCCGCCGGCTCCCCATCACTGAGCCCGCGGCCCCCTATGGTATGATGCGCGCCCTCTCCCGGGAGCGGCGGCCGGCCCTTTCGCCTTTCCCGGCTGCGCCTTGCGGGACGGGCGTTTCGCGGCGTCCCTCCCGGCGGGAGGCGGCGCCGGAGGCGCGACCATGTCGAAGCTGATGACGATGAGGGAGGCGATCGCACGCTTCGTGCGCGACGGCGATCTCGTCGTCCTGGAGGGGTTCACCCACCTGATCCCCTTCGCCGCCGGCCACGAGATCATCCGCCAGCGCCGGCGGGACCTGACGATCGCCCGGCTCACCCCCGATCTCATCTACGACCAGATGATCGCGGCCGGCTGCGCGCGGAAGATGATCTTCTCCTGGGCGGGCAACCCGGGGGTCGGCCCGCTGCACGCCTTCCGGCGGGCCGTCGAGCAGGGCCGCCCCCGCCCTCTCGAGATCGAGGAGTACACGCACTTCGGCATGGTGCTGCGCTTCATGGCGGGGGCCTCGAACCTGCCGTTCCTGCCGACGCGCAACTACCCCGGCACCGACCTGACGCAAGTCAACCCGGCCTTCAGGAAGGTGCGCTCCCCGTACTCCGACGAGGAGCTGTGGTGCGTCCCGCCGCTCAACCCGGACGTGACGGTGGTGCACGCGCAGCGCGCCGACGCGGACGGCAACACGCAGATC
>JACQNT010000229.1 GCA_016202915.1 Acidobacteriota bacterium | reverse complement strand
TGAGACACGCGGCGACTGGATGTAAGAACAGGGCGCGCGGACATGAGAATCCTCTGGGTCAAGACCGATTTCCTGCATCCGACCACGAAGGGTGGGCATATCCGTACCCTCGAGATTCTCAGGCGGCTGCACGCGCGACATGATATCCACTATGTCGCGTTCGACGATTCCCTGGACCCGGAGGGGCCGCAGCGGAGCGCCGAGTACTGCTCGCGCTCCTACACCGTGCGGCATTCGGCGCCCCGGAAGGACTCGCCGGCGTTCCTGGGCCAGCTTGCGGCCGGGCTCGTGTCGCCGCTGCCGGTCGCCATTCGCCGCTACCGGTCGGCCACGATGCATCGCCAGATCCTGATGCTCCTCGCCGGGAATCCGTTCGATCGCCTGGTGTGCGATTTCCTGACGCCCGCGCCCAACATTCCGCGCATGTCCGAATGGGTGCTGTTCCAGCACAACGTCGAGAGCGCGATCTGGCAGCGGCGCGCCCAGCAGGCGCGCGATCCCGTCCGGAGGTTCTATCTGCGCCTGCAGGCGAGCCGCATGCGGGCTTTCGAGGGCCGCGTGTGCCGGGAAGCGGGGCGGATCATCGCGGTGTCCCCCAAGGACGCCGAGACGATGCGCAGGTGGTTCGGCGCGTCCCGGATCTCCGTCATCCCGACCGGCGTGGACCTCGACTACTTCTCACGTCCGGCCGCCGAGGAGCCCAGGGTCGCCGACCTGGTGTTCGTCGGATCGATGGACTGGCTGCCGAACGTGGACGGCGTCACCTGGTTCGTCCGGGAAACCCTCCCGCGGATCCGGGCGCGGCGTCCCGACTGCACGTTGGCCGTCGTGGGTCGGTCCCCCGGCCGGGCCGTGGCCGAACTGGCCGCGAAGGATGCCCGCATCCTGGTGACCGGGACCGTCGACGATGTCCGCCCCTGCCTGTGGGGCTCGACCGTGGCGATCGTCCCGCTGCGAATCGGCGGCGGAACCCGCCTGAAGATTTACGAGGCGATGGCCGCCGGCGTGCCGGTGGTCTCGACCGCGGTCGGCGCCGAGGGGCTGGAGGTGTCGTCTCCGGGGAACATCCGCCTGGCCGACGCTCCGGACGCCTTCGCCGCGGCCTGCGTGGAGTTGCTGGAGCGCGCCGAGGTGCGGGCGCGACAGGCCCGGGCCGCGCGCGCGCTGGTGACCTCCCGTTGTTCCTGGGAGGCCGCCGCCGGGGCTTTCGAGGACGTCCTGGAGCGGGGGCATGCGCCGGTCGCCACGGCGGGCATCCGGCAGATCGACGCGCCGATCAGGGAATCGACGTCCTGCGCAGCGCGGCCGGTCCTGCTACGGGAAGGCGCCGGGTCGGAGCGGCTTCACGAATGACCCGGTCGATGGCGGTGACGGCGTCCTCCCATGAGAACCGGGCGGCCCTCTCGTGCGCCCGGCGCGCCAGGGACACCATCGCCTCTTCGTCGCGCGCCAGTCCGGCCACCGCGTCCACGAGGGCCCGGACGTCCCCGAGGGGGACGAGAATTCCGGCGTCCCCCAGGACCTCCCTGACGGCGGGGACGTCGTAGCACACGCAGGCGTGCCCGCTGGCCATCGCCTCGAGCAGGGACAGCCCGAACCCCTCGTAATAGGTCGGCAGGACGAACACCCGCGTCGTCGGGAGCAGCGATTCGAGATCGCCGTGGCCGAGCTCGCCCAGCAGCTTCACGCGTCCGTCGGCCGCGGCGGTCCGCTCCACCCGCGGGCGGTCCGGGCCGTCACCGACCACGACGAAATCCGCCTCGATGTCGCCGCGGCGCGCGAACTCCTCGAGGGCCTCGGCGATTCCCTTGCCGAAATGCAGCCGGCCGACGAACAGCAGCGTCGTCCGGGGCGCGGGCCTCTTGCGCTCGTAGCACCTCAGATGGCCCGGCTCGACGCCGTGCGGGACGACCGCCACCCGTCCGTCCGGAACGCCGTGAAGCCGCACGATGTCCCGCTTCAGGGCCTGGGACGGCACGATGATCTTGACGGCCCGGCGGTTGCACAGCATCTCGGGAAGGGCGTAATGCACCAGGCCGGACAGGAATCGCATCCTCCTGAGGGCGGGAGCGCGGGAGGAGAACAGCCCGATCTGAGCGTACACGGAGGTCCCTTCCAGGTTGATGAAGGGCACGCGCCTCAAGGCGAAGCCGATGCTGGCCCATACCATGGCGAGGTCGATCTCCCCGTCCCTGTACAGCCGGTTGACCCGGCGCGACAGGTCGAACCCCGCCACGTTCATGTGGCGCCGCCTCCTGCCCCGGATCACCCGCGCGAACTCTCCCCGGGGCACCTCCTCGCCGGCGGTGACGTAGGTGATCTCGTGCCGGCGCGACAGGTCCGGCAGGACCTCCCTGGCCAGCGTGCTCATCCATTCCTCCATCCACGCAATGCGGAGCCTCGCCCCTCCCGCGGCCCCGCTCATCGCGCCCCGCCCGCCCCGGGGAGGTCCGCCAGGTCGGCGCCCACGTCGGACCCGTCGGTCGCCTTGCCGCGGTAAGGGCTCTTGCCGGCGAGCCGGTACTCCCCGCCCCGCAGGCTCTGGAACCCCACCCCGGCGAGCGACAGCGGGAAGTAGTTGTCCTTGGGGTACAGACGGGCGTCGCCGCCCACGATCACGTTCCCGCGGAACACGTATCCCGGAAAGTAGTGCTCGAGCGCCGGCAGCCCGGTCCCCTTGCCGCTGCCGAACACGCCGTACTCGTTGTGCTCGACGATGTTGTCCCGGAACACCAGGCCGCTGCTGGGCGTCATGTCGGCCACGATGATGCTGCCCCTGTGAAGGGCGGTGTTGTGCTCGACCGTCACCCCGTGCGCCCCGTCGAGGATCTGAATCAGGATGCCGGCTCCGCCCAGCCCCGGCTCGCCGACGTCCAGGAACAGGTTGTGGGCGATGCTCATGAAACGGGCCCGGCCGCTCCGGGTCGGCGACCCGTCATCGGTTCCCAGGATGTTGACGCCCGAGCCGGTTCTCCGGATCACGTTGTGGGCGAAGGTCACGTCCTCCACGACCGCCCAGGGGGTGGAGTCCATCACCGTCCGCACCGTCAGCAGGATGGCGAACCCGTTCTGCGCCGCCGCCCAGTTGTTCTCGAACAGGTTGCCGTCGACCAGCACACGGCGGGCGTTCTTCAGCTCGAACAGGTTCTTGATCGTCCACGGCGTGCCCTGGTAGGCGGTGTCCCCGGATTTCCAGGCGAGCGGCTTGTAGAAATGGTTGCCGCGGATCTCGATGTCGGAGGGCACCATCCGGTCGATGGCAGTCGGCGCGCCGCCGAACATCACATTCTCCCCCGCCCCCTCGAGGTAGTTGTTGACGATCTTGAACGGACCCGCGCCGTTCCATCCTCCGATCGCCTGCGAATCGGCGCCGGCTTCCTTGAAGTCGGACAGATGAGAGTCGACGACGGCGGTGGAGCCGGAGTTGAGCGCGATGCCGCGCCGCGTGCCCCGGCGGGGATCGCCGTGGAGGTAGCAGCGGTCGAAGACGATGTCGTGCGGCTGCTGCGCCACCCAAGATTCGCTCGATCCGAGCAGGACCAGGTTGTAGAGAAAGGTCCCCGCCCGGGGCCGCATCTCGATGCCGATGAAGCGGTAGTGGTGCGCCCCCCGCGCCGCCTCGATGACCGATCCGGACGCGGCCTCGAGTTTCGGCATTCTCCCGGCGTGCGAAGGGCCGACGCGCTGTCCCGGTGGCGGAAAGTCCCCGCCGACGGCGCTCGACTGGATGACGACCCAGCCCGGGCCCGGCTTTTTTGGAAGCGTGAACGGGCCCCGGAACACGGCGCCCGCCTCGAGCACGAGGGTGTCGCCCGGCCTGGCCCCGTCCAGGGCCTCCTGGAGATCGCCTCCGGCCGGCAGCCTCACGGTCCGGCCGGCCGGCGAGGGCGGGGCCGTATCGAGGTACACCCTCGGCGGCTCCGGCGCGCGCCGGGCCGGCGGATCGTCCGGGCCCTTCCCCGGCGGCGGTCCGGACGTGCCGGCGGCGAGCAGGACCAGGAACAGGCCGGCCGCCGCGATCAGGGCTCGCACGGCACCTCCTCTTCCCTGGCCTGGCGCTCCGCGGCCTGGACCGCCCCGCGCGTCAGATCGATCACCACCTGGCCGTCGCGGGAAAGCGCCAGGACCCGCGCCGCTTCCTCTCCCGCGCCGCCGATCACGATCACCTCCGCGTGGGCCAGGAGATCCTCCGCGCTCCGGCTCATCAGCGAGGCGATGTGCGGTATCTCCTCCTCGATGTAGCGACGATTGGCACCGACGAGCCGGGCGATCGCCACGCTGCGATCCAGAATTCGGACGTCGCAGCCTTTGCCGATGAGCGTCTCCACCAGGGCCACCATGGGGCTCTCCCGGAGGTCGTCGGTGCCGGGCTTGAAGGACAGGCCCACGACACCGATGCGCCGCCGGCGCAATCGCAGGACCGCCTCGACGGCCTCCCTGATCTGATTCTCGTTGGAGGGGAGGATGGCGGAAAGCAGAGGCAGGGAGAGATCGGCCTGCCGGGCGGCGTACAGCAGGGCCCGCAGATCCTTCGGCAGGCACGACCCGCCGAACGCGAAGCCGGGACGAAGATAGGCCTCGGACACGTTGAGCCGCCGGTCCATGAGGAAGATCCGCATCACCTCCCGGGCGTCCGTGCCGAAGGCCGCGCACACGTCGCCGATTTCGTTGCCGAAGCAGACCTTCAGGGCGTGAAAGGCGTTGGAAACGTACTTGACCAGCTCCGCGGTCCTGACCGAGGCCCGGACGAACGGGGCGTCGACGCCGGCGTACAGCCGGCGGAGGAGCGCGGCGGTCTCCTCGTCCTCGCAGCCCGCCAGGGTGAATGCCGGATGCGAGAAGTCGCGCAAGGAGGATCCTTCACGCATGAACTCGGGATTGACGGCCACCCGGAAAGGCGGCGCATCACCGGCGCCGGCGAGCAGGGCCGGGATCAGGACGCCGTCCGTCGTCCCCGGCAGCACGGTGCTGCGGAGCACGACGGCGCAGGGAGACGCGCCTCCCGCCCGGGCGCGGCCGATCTCCAGGCCCACGCGGCGGATCGCCTCCACCTCCAGCTGGCCGTTCGGCCGGCCGGGCGTCCCGACGCAGATCAGGGCGACCTCCGATCGCTCGATCGCCCGCCGCGCCTCGATCGTCGCCCGCAGGCGCCCGGCCCGGACGACGTCGGAGATCAGGGCCTCCAGGCCGGGCTCGACGACCGGCGCCACCGCGGCGTTGATCATTCCCACCTTGTCCTCGTTGACGTCGACGCCGGTCACCTGGTGTCCCGAACGCGCCAGACAGGCGGCCGTGACGCATCCCACATAACCCAGTCCGAAGACGCTGACCTGCATGGCTGGCCCTCACCTCCCCGCGCGCGGCGCGCGCGCATCGAATGGCACCGTCATCGCCTGATCCGCAGGGCGGGATTCACGTCGAGGGGCAGCATCGCGTCCGCCCGCTCGTCCCGCTCCGTCAGGCGCTGCCAGAGAGACTCGAAGGGGCCGACCCAGTCGTAGGCGCCCGCGAGCTTGCACCGGACCCGGAATGGACCGTCCCCCTCTTCCATCGGGATGCGCGGCAGGGCCAGCGGATCGGCCCCCCGACCGCAGCGGCCGATCACGCGCGTGCAGGCGCCGCGAAATCCCGAGCGGCGCAGAACGTCCTGGAGAAGCCGGTCGAAATCGCCGTTGGCCTGCGACCCGAACGGATAGGCGAAGAGATCGACCCGTATCCCGGCGCGCCGCTCCAGGCTTTCCTTCGAAAGCCACACCTCGAGCCCGGACACCTCTCCGGCCAGACGGCCGAGCGAACGATGCGTGACCGCGTGCGAGCCGATGCCGATGCCGTGCCGCGCCATCTCCTTCACCTCGTCCCAGGAGAGCGGCAGCCAGGCCAGCGGAGGCGAGGCGCCGCGCCGCGCCGGGACCGTTCCGATCGCCAGGTGCGGGTAGAAGGCAGTCTTCCCGACCAGCCCGGTGGTCACGAAGAAGGTCGAGGGCAGCCGGTAGCGCAGCAGGACGGGATAGGCGAACGCGAACTGACCGCGGTAGCCGTCGTCAAAAGTCAGGACCACCGAACGCCTCAAGTCCGCGAGGGCGCCCGATTCCAGGGTGCGAATCAGGTCGGACAGCGTGACGACTCGATACCCCGCGTCCAGGATGGCGCGCACCTGCCGCTCGAAGCCCCGTGGCGACACGCAGTCCCGGCGGGGCGGCATCCCATCGACGGGAGGGCCGACCTGGTGGTACATGAGGATCGGGACCTTCACGGTCCCGGTGAGGATCTCCCGGAGCCGGCAGACGGGGTAGAGCGCCGCGGTGACCGCCCGCTCGAGCGGGATGAGCAATTTACTGAGCGCGCGCTTCGGCACCGACATGTGAGAATCCTCCTTCCGCCGCGGGCGCCATGCGTCCCCGGGACGGCCGGCACCCGGGCGGGGCCAGGGCGGCCGGATCCTGCCCCTCGACGAAGACGCGCTGCCAGATTTCGAGGTTGAGCAACAGCCAGAGCCGATCGCCGTGGTCCACCGTCCCGGCCACGTGCTCCGCCACCAGGCGCTTCAGAAAGAACGGGTCGAAGCGGCCCCGTTCCAGGGCGCGCCTGCCCAGGACGAACTCCTGGAGAAGCGGCCGGAAAGGTCCCCTCAGCCAGCGGCCCACGGGAACGGGGAATCCCATCTTGCGACGCGTCAGAATCGGCCGCGGCACGAGGTCCCGCAGGGCCTCGCGCAGGATCACCTTGGACCGCAGTCCCCGGAGCTTCAGGTCCCAGGGCAAGGCCGCCACGTGCTCGACGAGCTCGTGATCCAGGAACGGCACCCGGCTTTCGATGGACGCCGCCATGCTCATCTGGTCCTGCTTCATGAGCAGCTCCACCAGGTAGGTCTGCAGGTCGGCGTGGCTCATGCGGGCCGGCGGGTCGCCCGAGGCCTGCTGGTACAGGCGAAGTGCCGCGGAGTACGGATCCCGCCGGCCGGGTGGGGCGGCATCCAGGAAGAGGCGGCGCTGCAGGGCCTCCGGAAAGACCGCGAAATTCTCGTAGAACAGACTGCGCGGGCCGGGCTCGAGCAGCAGGAAGGTCCGGCCGGCGCGACGACGGATCGCCGCCGGGAATTTCCCCACGGCCCGGCCGATCGCGCCCCGGGCGGCGCCGGGGAGGAGGGCGGCGTAGCCGGCCGCCAGCCGCTCGTTCCAGGCCGCGATGCGGTAGCGGCCGTATCCCAGGAAGAGCTCGTCCGCCCCTTCGCCGGTCAGGACCACCTTGACGTCTTCAGCGGCCAGGCGGGAGACGAAGTAGAGGGGCACGCTGGAGGGAAAGGCGATCGGCTCGTCCTCATGCCAGACGAGCCGCGGCAGGGCTGCGAAGAACCGCCGCGCGGACACCACAACCTCGCGGTGCTCGGCTCCGGCGGAGCGCGCCGCCAGGCGGGCGAGGGGGAGCTCGTTCGCCTCGGGCTCGGCGAAGCCCACGGAAAAGGTGCGGACCGGCGCCCCGGCCAGGGGGGCCATGAGCGCCAGGAGCCCGCTCGAGTCGATGCCGCCGGAGAGAAACACCCCGACCGGCACGTCGCTCATGAGATGGATGCGCACCGCCTCCCGCAGCCGGTCGCGGAGGTCCGCCGCCTCGTCCCTGAGGCCGGCATGGGGGGCCGGGCGCGCCACGGGCGGCCACCAGTAGCGGCGCTCCCGCAGCCCTTCGTCGAGCGACCATGTGAGCGTCCTGCCGGGGAGGAGCTTGCGCACGCCCTTGAAGAAAGTCTCCTCGCCCGAGACGAAGCGGTTGGCGAGGAATTCCGGCAGGACGTCGTCGTTCAGCTCGGCCGGGAAGGGCGCAGCCTCGAGGATGGCCTTGATCTCGGACGCGAACAGGAGACCGTGAGCGGTGCGCGCGTAGTAGAGGGGCTTGATGCCCAGGCGATCCCGGGCCAGGAGCAGCCGGCGACGTCTGCGGTCCCACAAGGCGAAGGCGAACATGCCGCGCAGGCGGGCGACGCAGTCCTCCCCGGCCTCCTCGTACAGGTGCAGGATGGTCTCCGTGTCGCTGCGGCTGCGGTAGCGGTGCCCGCGCGCTTCCAGCTCGGGACGCAGTTCCGGGTGGTTGTAGATCTCGCCGTTGCACACGACGACGATCGTGCCGTCCTCGTTGGCCATCGGCTGGCCGCCCGAGGACAGGTCCACGATCGCCAGCCGGCGGTGCCCGAGACCCACCGGTCCTTCGATGAACAGCCCCTCTCCGTCCGGCCCGCGGTGACGCAGGACGTCCCGCATGCGCCGCAGGCGCGCCTCGTCCACGGCGACGTCCGATCCGAAGTTGAGGATGCCGGCTATTCCGCACATCAGCAGCGCTCCACCGTGAAACCTCCCTCGTCGAAACGCACGGACTCGCGCGGCTCCTTGAAAAGAACCCCGACCGGGCCGCTGCCGCCGGAGAACAGGGGGGACACGAACGGCGGGGCGGAGAGCGCGTGCCGGGTGGGGAGGAGGAGCGTCACGACCCGCAGGGGCAGGCGGGCCCGGGCACGGTAGATCAGGACCGGGGCGCCGAGGCGACAGCCGTAGTCGGGCGAGATCCACCCCTCGATCGGCGACTCCCCCATCTCGCGGACCTCGGCCTGGAGCGGCACGGAGGCGAACGGCCGGATGTGCAGGTCGTGGCCGCCGCGGCCGCAGGCCCGCGCCCGGAGATCCGGGCCCACGGTGACCACCATGGGCGCGAACTGGAAGCGGAGCTCCACGCCGTGGTCGCCTGCGCCCATGAGGTCATCGACGACGACCCAGTAGCGCCGCTTGGCGAACAGCACGCGGCGGCGGTGGATCACCGGGTCCGGAAGGCGTCCGTAGGCGTCGTGATCGGCGTCCGCGAAGTCGAACTCCGCATCTGAGGTCCACAGGCGAAGGCGCGCCCGCGGCCGGGCGCGCCAGGAGAAAGGACCGGCCGGGTCGGCCTGTCCCAGGCCGTCGATCACGACGGTGCTGTGCGCCACCGTGGCGCGGAAGTGGTCCCGCCAGCGCGGCTCCGGCGTATAGCAATAGGTGCCCGGGTCGGAGAGAAAGGCCTTGCCGAACGCGCTGCACTGGAGACTCAGAAGATCGGCGTGGCCGTGTCCTCCGCTCACGGGGCAGCCGAGAGGCCCCACGTCGAAGATCAGGTGGTGGGCGCCGGGGCCCCAGCCGTCGCTCATCACCGCGTACCCGCCGCTTGCGAACAGCCGCGAGCGGGGCGGTTCCGGCGGCTCCGGCTCCAGCGCCTCGAAGGCGCCGATCCCGTCCGGCCCCAGGAGCCACGCCGTCTCCGGTGACGGCCCCCCCGCGGCCCAGGCGTAATCGGGCCGGCGGAACAGGGCCGCCGCGGTCGAGAACAGGCCGCGCGCATCCTCCGGGTGCCGCCGCGCGAGCGGCAGGAGCGCGCCACCGTCCCCGTCGCCGATCTGCGGGATTGATCCGTCCGGGCGCCTCACGGCCAGGAGGAAATCGAGCATGCGCTGCACCGTCCTGGCGACGGCCGCGGGGACGTCCAGACATATGCGCCGGCCGAGGATGAGGAAGTGGAGCAGCATTTCGATCGTGTACATGTGGTAGCAGGCGGACTGCTCGAAATGCACCCCGTCCGGCAGCACCTGCCGACCGCTCTCCTCCACGAGGATGCTCGATCCCGCCGCGCGCCAGCGCGCGGCAGCGCGCAACTCGGGAAAGATCGCGCCGGCGTAGAACAGCCCGAGCGCTTCGCCCGTCAGGTGGGTGTTGGGCGAGAAGTAGCGCGACAGGTACTTCTCGACGTGCGCGGCGTGGTCGTGGATCGCCTCGAGCATCTCCAGGAACAGGTCCGGCGTGAGGGCCCTCGAGTCGCGGACGAGGTGGAGCGCCCAGGTCCAGGAGATCAGGCGCAGGGCGACCTCCAGGCTGCTGGCCCAGTTGATCCCGAGGCCGGCCGGATTCGCCTTCATCCAGTCGCGCAAATGCCGGGCGGACAGGGCGGCGAGGCGCTCGTCTCCCGTGAGGCGAAACGCCTGGCCGAGACGGACCAGCCACTGGTGGCGGTTGAGCTCCCAGACGATCTTGCAGTCGCCCGCCATTTCGGGATCGAGCGGATCGAGCCGGCTCCAGTGGACGAGCGGGGACCGGCGGCCGGACACGGGATCGAGTCGCCAGTCGATCGGGTCGCCGAACGACAGCCCGCGGTAGCCGAGGAGATCGAAGCGCCTCCCCCAGATTCTCCCGGCATCGGCAAGGGTCCGCCGGCGTTCTCCGGGCATCCGCTCTTCCACGAGCGCGGGCGTGGCGGCGTCCGTGGCGCCCGCGAAGAAGCGGGCGGCTCCATCCTCCCGGAAGCGCTCCAGGAGGCCGGCCGCGGCCGAGCGGCGGGCGGCCTCCATCGAGCCGTTCCTCGAAGACGGCAGCCTCGCCAGGATCCGCGACACGTCCCTGACCTCGCCCCGGCCGGCACGCCGGCCGGAGGCCCGGAATCGATCCAGCCATTTCCGGGTCTGCTGCCGGCCGCGCTCCGCCAGCTCCGGCGCCCCCATGCGCAGGATCCGCTCCAGCCTCATGCCGCCCTTCCCGTGTAAACCGACTGCCAGGCCTCTCGCACCCGCTGCCAGGCGTATTCCGCGGCCTCGCGGCGGGCGCGCCGGACCAGGCGTAGCGCCAGGTCGGGATCTCCGAGAAGACGGAAGACGGCCGCCGCCATGGCGGCGGGATCCTGCGGAGGCACCAGAAGGCCGGTCTCGTCCTGGCGCACCATCGCCCCGATGTCGCCCGTCGGCGTGGACACGACCGGAAGCCCGGAGGCGAACGCCTCCAGGATGCAGACCGGCTGGTTGTCGACGACGGAGGAGTTCATGAAGATGTCGGACTCCTCGTGCAGGAGGGTCATCGCTTCGGGCTCCACCCGGCCGGCGAATCGGATGCCCGTCGCGCCCAGGCGGGCGGCCAGCCGCCGCAACTTCCCTTCCCGGCTGCCGTAGCCCGCGACCGTCAGGGTCGCCTCCGGGTGCCGGGCCCGGATCAAGGCGAACGCCCGGAGGGTGTTGTCCACCCGGTAGTGGGGCTCGAGGTTCCGGGCGGACAGCAGCCGCGGGCGCAGCGGCCGGCGCTCCCGGTAGCGAAACTGCGACAACTCCACCACGTTCCGGATGACGCGCGGGCGGTAGCCGTGACGCTGGAACACCGCGCGCAGGTATTCGGACGGGACGACGATCTCGTCCGCCAGGCGCAGCCAGGGGTGGACCAGCCCTCCCCAGCGGTCCAGGTGATCCTCGGCTTCCCCGCTGTGATAGTGGAGCACCACACGCTTGCCGAGCGCCCGCGCCAGAAGCATCGCGGGAGCAGGGGCCAGGAGGAACGACCAGTAGGAGGCCGAGAACACGTGCGCCACATCCGCGCGACGCAGGCCGCCGAGGCGCTCGAGATAGAGCGCCTGGTTCAGGAACGTCCTGAGGCAGGGCCAGCGGCGCAGCCAGCCGAGTCCGTAAGGGAACCGCGGGTTGATCGGGATGAAATGCACCTCGGCGCCTTCCGCCCGCAGGGCCCGCTCCAGGGCGGCCGCCTGGACGCCCTGCCCGCCCAGGATGTCGAGGCTCGCGGCCACGACCGCGATCCTGGGAAGGCGCGGACGGGGCCCGGACGCCGCCAGGTCGCGCATGGCGTCAGGCCGGGACCCTTGCCCCCGGGCGGAGCACCTCGGGCCGGCGGACGGACCTCGACTCGAACCTCGGGGTCCTGCTGTCGAGGAAGGTCCGGCACCAGAGCTCGAACGAGATCAGGGTCCACAACTGCAGATCGAGGGGCCGCCCCGCCTGGTGCCGCTCGATGAGCCGCTCGACGTAAGGCTCGTCGAAGATCCCGCGGCTGCGGCTGGTCGTCGAGAGCAACAGGTCGCGGACGAACCCGTCGAGCCGGCCCCTGAACCATCTCCCGAGCGGGACGGCAAACCCCTGTTTTCGCCTGTCGATGATCGAGTCGGGAAGGAGACCCCTCATGGCCCGCTTGAGGATGTGCTTGGTGACGCCGCCGCGCAACCGCAGGGCGGCCGGAATGGTCGCCGCGAACTCCACGAGCCTGTGGTCGAGAAGCGGCACCCGCGTCTCGAGCCCGTGGGCCATGCTCATTCTGTCGACCTTAGTCAGGATGTCGAGAGGCAGGTAGGACTTGATGTCCAGGTACTGCAGCGCCGACAGCCAGTGGCCGTCCGAGCGTGCCAGGCACTCCGCCTCCATCCGCCACGGATCATCGCGGCGGAGCATCTCGAAGGCCGCGGGCCTGAACAGCCGCCTCTTCTCCTCCGGGCGGAACAGGGTGACGGCGTCCAGGTAGCGCTCCGGGCCGTGCAGCGACAGATGGCGCAGGAGATTGCGGCCCCGAACCGTGTCGGGCAACCGGCCGGCCAGGGCGCCGAGCGCCCCTCGCAGCGCCCGCGGCAGGATCTCGTACCGTCTCTCGCGCCCCTCGACCAGATACCTGTCGTACCCCGCGAACAGCTCATCGCCGCCGTCACCCGACAGGGCGACTTTCACGAACTGCGACGCGAGGCGCGAAAGCATGAAGGTGGGGAGGGCGGACGAGTCGCCGAACGGCTCGTCCAGGAACCACGCCAGGTCGTCCACCAGGTCCACGGCGTCCGGGGTGACGACCAGCTCGTAATGCTCCGTGCCGTACCGCTCCGCCACCAGCCGCGCGTACCGCAGCTCGTCGTAGTCCTTCTCGTCGAAACCGATCGAAAACGTCTTCACCGGAGTGACCGCCTGGCGCGCCATGATCGCGACCACGGAGCTCGAATCGATGCCGCCGCTCAGGAAGGCGCCGACGGGGACGTCGCTGACCAGGTGGAGCCGGACCGACTCGTCGAGCATCCCCCGCAGCCGCTCCACGAGAACGTCCTCGTCCCGGCCGGCGCCGACCTCGAAGGAGACGTCCCAGTAACGCTCGATCCGGATCCCCCGCACGGCGGAGGCGATCAGCAGATGGCCCGGCTCGAGCTTGCGCACGCCCTCCACGATGCTCTGCGCGGCGGGCGTGCTGAGGGAGGTGAACAGATGGTTGACCGCGCCCCAGCTCAGGCGGCGAACCACGCCGGCAAGCTGCAGGATCCCCTTGAGCTCGGAGGCGAATGCGAGCCTGCCTCCGGCCACGGCGTAGTAGAGGGGCTTGATGCCCAGGCGATCGCGGGCGACCAGGAGTTCCCCGCGGCGCTCGTCCCACACGGCCAGGGCGAACATGCCGCGCAACTTCTCGACGCACCGCCGGCCGAGCTCCTCGTAGAGGTGCACGATGACCTCCGAGTCCGACCCCGTCAGGAACGAGTGGCCGCGGCGCGCCAGGTCGCCGCGCAGCTCCCGGAAGGTGTAGATCTCGCCGTTGCACACGGCCCACACCGTCTCGTCCTCCCCGCCCAGGGGCTGATGCCCGGTCTCGACGTCGATGATGCTGAGGCGGCGCATGCCGAGCGCCGCGCCCTGCCCGGCGTAGAGCCCCTCGTCGTCCGGGCCCCGGTGCACCATCACCCTGCACATCAGCCGGACTTCCTGCGGATCCACGGGCCGGCCGTCCAGGCTCACGATCCCGGCGATGCCGCACATCTACTTCGGCGCCTCCGGCATGGCCACCAGCCGATGGCGCGCCCCGAAGAGGTGGAATCCGCCGGCCAGCACCGCGTAGGCGGCCGCGTAAACCAGGCCGCTCGCCAGGACCGAAGGCAAAGGCGCGAGTCCGAGAGCGTCCTTGACGTAGAACGCCGGCAGTCCCGCGGCCAGGGTCGAGACGAGGATCGCGGCGAGACCGCGCCAGGGGAGAAGATCCGCGGCGCCCGCCTTCAGGTGCGAGCCGATGCGCCCCAGCGCGAGCGTCTTTCCGGCCGCCGTCGCCGCCAGGGTGACCAGGACCCCTCCCTCGAGATGGAAGCGGCCGAGGAACCAGCCGACGGTGGCCGCGATGAAGATCAGCTTCAGGGCGCCCAGGAAGAGGAGGAAGCGCGTGTCCGCGTAAACCCGCAGCACGCCGTCCACGGGCAGGGCCGCCAGGACGAAGGCCCCGGCCCAGAGCATGAAGATCGGCACGCTCGCCAGGTAGCTCCGGGTGAACAAGAGGACGATCAGGTCGCGCGCGTTCAGGAGCAGCATGCCGACCAGGGGAAGGAAGACCAGGGCCAGCCTGTGCACCGCGCCGTGCCAGGCGAGAAGCGCCGCCTCCCTCCGGCCGTCCCGCAGGTCCTCCGCCATCCTGACCATCATGACGTTGCAGGTGGATCCGGCGACCAGGTCCACCAGGGGCACTTGCAGGCATCCCACGGAGTAGACGGCGAAAGCGGCGGCGTCGAACCGCAGGGACACGGCGTACTGGTGCAGGTTCCCCTGCAGGATCTCGACCAGTACCGCCAGCTCGAAGGGCAGGGCGTAGGCGAGCTGCGTCTTGAGCAGCGACGCGTCGAAGCGCAGGGCGCCGCCGAATTCGCGGCGGAGCAGAAGGAACGCCGCGCCGAACCGGAGCGCCGCGAATACCGCGGCCCCGATCAGAAGTCCCTCGAGGCTGCCGAGCAGCAGGGCCGGCGCCAGGCAGAGCGCCGTGCGGACGACGTCCGAGCCCGCGTAGGCCCCTGCCGCCCCGAGGAAGCGCTGGCGCGACGTGAGGACGATCTCGAGCGCGGCGGAGGCCAGCATGAGCGCCAGGTGCGCCCCGATCCAGGGGAGCCCCGGGGCCAGGGCGTCGTTCCCGAGCCAGGCGGCGACCTGGAACCGGCCGGCCCACAGGAGGACGAGACACACCGTCCCGGCGCCGGAGAGGGCCACGAGCGCGTTCATGGCATAGCTCCCCGCCCGCCGGGGTTCCGAGGGCAGGAAGTAGAACAGGCTCTCCGCCATGCCGCACTGGGCGATGCCGTAAAGGGTGGCGCAGACCAGGAACAGCTGCTTATAGGTGCCGAACGTGGCCTGATCGAACAGACGGGCGAGCACGACCGGGATCGCGAATGCGACCACGATCCCGATCAGGCGGCCCGACATCAGGATGGCGGTGGGTTTGAGCGTCGAATCCATGCGCGATCAGTTCCGGTGCATCAGCCGGCAGCCGGCCATCCGTGGGAGGGTGCCGTCGGCCTGGCAGCCCATCACGGCAGGCGAGAACCGCCCGCTGACTCCCAGGCCGGCGTTCTCCCACAGAAGGGTGCGCGACAGGGTCAGGAGAGGTCGGCCGGGATCGCGGTGATGGCACGACGTGTAGCCGCAGCGATATCCGGCCGCCTCCACGGCCTGAAGCGTCCACCCGTCGAACCAGCCGTTGGGGTATGCGAAGTGGCGGACGGAGCCGCCCAGCCGCGCCTCCAGGTCGCGGCGCGAGCCGGTCGTCTCCTCCCGGACCTTCTCGAGGTCCTCCAGGGTCAGGAGCGGATGCGTCCTGCTGTGCGAGCCGATGGTGATCCCGGCGGAGCGCATCTCCCGGAGCATCTCCCAGGTCAGAGGACGGTGCCGGGCCACGACGCTCTCGTCCCATCCCACCTCCGCCCGGAGGGCGGAGGCCAGGCGTTCGAGCGCGGACTGCGGCAGGGTCTCGAGAAGGATGCGCATCGCCCGCAAGGGTCCCGGCGGCGCCCCGTCCTCGCCGTCCGGAACGCGAGCCGGCCCCATACTCGGACAGGCTCCCAACCCCAGGTCCGCGGCGAGGCGCGCCAGGTCCCGGATCGGGGACCGCCACATTTTCCAGGCCCGGCCCAGAAGGAGGTGGACCCGATCGAAGAGCGGCGGGGTCGTGGTGCCGATCAGGTCTGACACGACGAAGACGGCCGCCGGGATTCCCCGAGCCTTGAGGAGAGGAAAGGCCTGCTCGTACACATCGGCGTAACCGTCGTCGAAGGTGACGGCCGCCGCCGGGCGACTCCCCAGCGCGCGCCGATCGAGCCTCGACTCGATCTCGTCCAGGGAGACGAAGTCGAAGCGGCGTCCGATCCAGTCGATCTGCCGCTCCAGCATGGCGCGGCTGATCAGGGTCGCGGGGATCGAGTCCTCCCCGGCCTGCGCGAAGTCCTCGACGACCCGGTGGTAGGCCACAATCCAGGGGAGCCCCGACCAGCCGGTCAGGGTCCGCTTCAGGAGGCTCGCCCCGCTCCAGCACATCCCGTGGGCGAGCCCGGACTTCACCAGACGGCGCACCACGGCGTCAGCTCCTCGTGCCGGATCCCCGTCTCGAGGCGATCCGGTCGGCGAGGGACACGGGAAGGACCTTGCGCGCCGCACTCCTGGCCGCGCGGCTCAGCTCCATGGTCCCCCGGTAGAGAAGGCCCCGGAGGTGGGGAGGGTAAAAGTCCAGGCGCCCCAGCGGGCGCGCCTCGCGGGCCCAGTGTTCCTTGTAGCGCTCGAACCCCTGCAGCATGTCGAATTCCGAGGCGCCCTCTTCCAGGACGCTGCGAATCGCGAGACCCATGGTGACGAGCCCGGCGGCAAAGCCTGCGTAATTGGGATCGAACCCCGACTGGTAGAAGGAGAAGACCCCGTTGTACCTGAACCCGTAGAGGGCCGCCACCGGCTCGTCGTCGAGCCACAGGGTGAAGATCCGGAGCCAACCCCGCTCGCACGCCAGGCGGCTGAACTCCTCGTGGAACCGCAGATGGTTCGGCGTGTGGAAGGCGGTCGAGAAGCCGCGCTCCCGCCAGCGCGCCTGGTGCAGAGCGATCAAGCGGCTCAGGGCCGCGCGCCGGTGCTCCTCCGTGGACACGCTGTCGAACCGGACGCGGAACTCCCGCTCGAGCCGCCGGAGCCTCCGGTTGAAATTGGCGCGGTGCGCGTTGCCCAGACCGGCGAGATAGGACGTCCAGGTGGTTCCGGCCAGGCGGATGAACCTTGCGACGTTCGACTCCTCCGCGAACACGTGCCAGCCCCGCCGTCCCAGGTGCGCGCCGAGATCTTCGGCTCTGCTGCCGGGGAATCGGACCTGCTCCAGCTCGAGGGGGCGGTTCGCGCCCGCCAGGCAATCGGCGAGGGCCGGGAGCGCCTCCGCCTCACGGCCGCGCCGAACGATGACGTCCAGGTAGTCGGACCCGACGCTCCCCCCGCCCATGAATTCAATGGTGGGAAACGGCTGGACGCTGGAAATCCCGGGCGGCCGGATCACCATCGGCGCCAGCGCCACCAGCCGCCCCTGGTCGCGCACGACGGGAACCATCAGTCGCCGGTCGCGCGACAGGTGCCTCCACCAGGTCGACAGCCATTCCCACGTCAGGAACAGACAATCCGCGTCGCTGTCCCGGAGCAGGTCGGCCCATTCCTCCCGCAATCCCATGAGGCGCTCGGTACCCTCGATGATGTCGAACGAGACCAATGACGACGTCCTCTCGCCGGCAGGGTCAGGCACAGGGATTCAGGCGCAGAACCTGCTCCGCCATGAATTCGATCTGCGCGGGGCCGACGTCCTGGTGGATCGGCAACTCCAGGAGATGCCGTCGGAGAAACGCGGCGTCGGGACCGGCGTGATCCTCGACCCCCGGGTGACCGTAGTTCCAGAATTCCACGGCCTCGATGCCGCGCGCGCGGAGCGCCCGGGCCGCGGCGGCCTTGTCCGGCACCAGGATCGGGAAAAACAGCGGGCAGACTCCCTCCTGCAGGTCCCGGCGCGGCAGCGCCACGCGGCCCGCCAGCCGGCCGGCGAGCCCCAGGAAATTCTCCCGCCTCCTCCGCGCGATGGCCCCGTAATCGAGACGATCGAGAAGCGCCGCGCACCACGGCGACATGGCGATGTCGAGCTTGCCTATGTCGTATCCCGGGGTCGAGAATTCCGGAGAGATGTCGCCGACCGGCAGTCGCGCGATGCCGAGGCGATCGAGCGTCCACCCCGCGACACGCTTGCCGCGCATGAGCGCCGCGCCCAGGCGCTCCGAGCGGGAGCGCAGCCACATGAGCAGCAGCTCCGTGATCCGAGCCACGACCGACGTCCGGCTGCAGCGCCTGAGATCCAGGCCGCCGAGAGCGCTCGGCCCGTTGGTGTTCTGCACCAGGAGCCCCCCGTTCGGGACCGGCAGCGACTTGTACAGGCAGAACACCGCGAAGTCTCCGAACGTCCCGAGCGGGCGGCCGTCGAGCTGGCTCAGGAGGGACAGGGCGCAGTCCTCGATCAGGGGAATGCCCCGCTCCTGGCACAGGCGCTTCACTTCTTTCACCGGCTGAGGCCAGCCCAGGAAGTGAATCAGGTAGAGGGCCCGGGGCCGAAGCTCGCACAGGGTTTTCAGCTCTTCGAGGTCGACCTGCAGGTCGCGTCCCACGTGGTAGTAGCGGACCGTGGCCCCGGCGGCCCGAACGGCCCAAACCTCGGTGCCGCTGTGGTAATCGGGCATCAGGACGGTGCCTCCGTCCGCGCACCCCAGGGCCCGCGCCAGGTGATAGATGCCCCCGCGCGCGACGTAGAAGGCGTGGCGCCGGGAGGCGCTGAACGGAAACGGCAGACTCCGCGCCGGCCTCCGTCCGAGAAGGCTGAGCGGCGCCAGGACGGGCCAGCAGGGGACGTACATCACCGGCCCCTCGATCCGGACAATCCGTCGCGCAGGCTCCGGTAGAGCGGCAAGCTCGCCAGGCGCGGTACGACGCGGAACTTGATCCCGTGCAGGAAACGGGCCATGACCCGGTCGGGGAACACATAGAGCCAGTCGTGCGGCCGGACCTTTCCGGTCCAGTGGAGCTTCCACTCGTCGTTGCCGCCGAGGAAGTCGTACTCCTCCAGGCCGCGCCGGCAGCAGTCCTCCAGGATCAGGCAGGTCAAAAGGTTATAAGGGGAATAACCGGCATAGGCGATGTCGTAGCCGGATTTCAGGACGTAGAGCTTGTTGGCGTGGCTGAGCGCATAGGCGAAGGCGATCCGGGCGCCCCCCACCGTCAGGAAGAACAGCCGCAGCATCCCGGCGCGGGCCGCGTGTCGGGCCAGGCAGGCGTAGAACCGGAGCAGGGTGTCCGAGCGGAGGATGGCCGTGCCGGCCCGATTTTTCCAGCCGCAGGCCTCCAGCCGCCATCCATCGTCGAGCGCCCGTTCCAGGCCCGCCTCCGACTCGATCGTCTCGAGCGCCACGCTTCCCTGCCGCTCCAGGCGGCGCAGGCGCTTGCGCAGCTTGGCCCGATGGTTGTGGCTCAGGGTCATGAAGTAGCGCTCCCAGCCCTCCCGGAGCGGGACGTAAGGCGAATCGGACGCGCGCCAGGACCCCACCAGGAAGCGATCGGCCTCGGCGAACCGGGCCAGGCGCTCGAGCGCCGTCGATCCTTCCGGCAGCTGGCGCAGCTCGAGGAGGTCCCAGTCGTCGCTTTGGGCCTTGAGGTGGCTCCAGATCGCCCGGCAGGCCTCATCCTGGCGGCCCGCCACGGCCAGGTCGAAGCGCGGCGTGTGGTCGTTGCAGAGGGAGCCGATGCGTCGCTGCGGCAGGCCGTACATGCGGGCCCGATCGAGCATGAGCGGCGCCAGCGCCACCAGCTCCGCGCCGGCGCGCACCAGAAGGACGTAGAGCGTCCGGCCGGCGCCGAAGCTGTCCCACCAGGAGCGCACCCACGCGTGGCTCAGAAACGGATGATCGAGGCCCGCCATGCGGACCAGTCCATCCCACGCCGGCTCCAGATCCAGAAAGGCGCGTTCGCCCGTGACCACATCCACCCGGCAGGCCGGGGGGGGCGCCGCCGCCTTCCTCGCCACGGGTTGAACGGCGGAACCTCCCCCGGCACGCTCAGAAACCGATGCACCACTCACCCTCGAACCTCGTCAGGAAGGCGTCCCCCCGATGGATGGCCGCGAGCACCTCGGGGTCGCGCGAATGGACCAGGAACCAGGAGACGCCGTCATGGTGGAACACGCACCCCCTCGCGGCCAGCGCCTGGAAGGCCGCCGGGTCCATCTGGCCCGAAACCGCCTCCGTTCCCCCCCGGAACGCATGCTCGAAGAGGTGATCGATTACCTCCCCCATGAATCCCGGCACCGCCCCGATCTGCACGACTTCGCTGATGCCTCCGGGGTTCAGATAGAAGAGGTACCAGCCCACGATGTCCCCGGGGGCGCCCCGGACGGCCACTTTCTCGAACCGGCCGCGGCCCTTCCTGGCGGCGAGGAGATCGAGGAACCATGCAAGGAACTCGCCGTCGTACCGGGGTCGCAAGGCGCGATCGGCCGCGATTCCGGACAGGCAGGCCAGGAGATCCGCCGCCGTGAGGCTCTGCCCCGTCAGACGCGACCGGGGCACTCTGACGGACGCGCCGACGATCCGCGGCGCGACCAGATCGGCGGCCGCGCACACTGGCGCGAGCGCCGCGGAGACCGCAGCGGGCAGGCCTCGGCGCCTGAGGTAGGACAGGACGTAACGCAAGGGACGCAGCGGCCGCGTCCAGCGGAGGCTGTAGAGCAGCGAAGTCGAGCCCCCCAGGCTCTCGAGGATGCGGCGGGAGGGGCTTCCTCCTTCGGCAATCGAGAGATCCTGGCCGCCCGCCAGAAACGCCCGGGCGAGCGCCAGGGCGGCCAGGCTGGCCCGGCTGCCCGGCTCGACCATGAAGGAATGGCTGATGGCGGCACGGACCGACCGGCCGCCGATCTGCATCCGGCGCGGCATCACGCCCAGGCATCCGACGATGCGACCGGCGCCGTCTTCGCAGACCAGCGAGGGGAGCGCGTCGTCCCGCCAGGGGCTGCGGCACAGGATCTGCTGCAGATGTTCCTGCGCCGATCCGGATGCCCGCCGGCCGCGCCCCGTGAAGATCCGCTCGTACAGAGGCACGATGTCCGGGAGATCCCGTTCCACGAGCGGGCGGACCCGCGATGCCGCGGACGCCCTGGACGTGCCGGGACGATCGGCCGGAGCCAGGCCCGCATTCCGCCGCCGTTCCATTTCGATTGCCTCAGCCACCGTATTCCCAGGGCGATTCGGCGATCGTCATCGGGCGCACCGGCTCCCGGCAGGAGGCGTCCAGGACTTCCAGGACGACCACCGCGTGGTCCCCCAGGCCGTCGATGATTCTCCGGACGCGGCACTCGAGGTACGCCGGCGCGTTGCGCAGGATCGGGGCCGCCGTGACCCCCTCCTGGAACGGCTCGCCGTTGATCCCGGAGGCGCCGGCCTCGGTCGGCGCGAAGAACCGGCGCGCCATGTCCTCCTGCCCGCGCCCCAGGATATGCAGGGCCGCGACTCCGCTGTCGCGCAGGCAGGCGAACACGTTGCTCCCCGGGCGCAGCGCCGCCATGATGAGCGGCGGCCGGAAGGACGCCTGCGACACCCAGGTGACCGTAGCCGCCCCGAAGCGCGCGCCGCTCCTCGAGGTCATGATGTACACCCCGTTCGACATCATCCGCAGCGTCCGGTGCCGGCTCTCCGGGTCCATGGCCGTCATCCACCCGATCGGCCGGCGATCCGGGCCGGACCGGGCTGCAGGGCAACCTCCTTCACCCCCAAACGCGCGGCCACGAAGCCGGCGATGCTCTCGATCGTCCTGAAGTTGTCCATCTCGAGATCCTGGAGCGACACCGCGATCCCGAACTCGCGCTCGAGGTGCGCCAGGAGCTCCACGAAGGCCATCGAGTCGAGCGCCCCGGCCTCGAACAGGTCGGTCCCGGCCGACGGCACATCCAGGTTCAACCTGTCGGCGAACAGCCGGCCGATCCGCTCTTGCAGCTCCGCGGCCGTAGGCAACTCAATCCTCCGCATGCTCGGAGGCCAGGAGGTCGAACCATAGCCGGTCGTGCACGCGTCCGTCGATGAGGTGACACTGCCGCTGCCTGCCGATCGGTTTGAAGTTCAGGCGCCCGGCGATGCGCGCCGACGGGTTGCCCTCGACGATCCAGGTGTTGATCGCGCCCAGGCCCAGATCCCTGAAGCCGATCGTCAGGAGCCTGGATGCCGCCCGGGTGGCGTGGCCGCGCGCGCGGAACGACTTGTCTCCGGACACGACCCAGATGCGGGCGGTCCTGAAGGCCCGATCCACGTTGGTCAGGCCGACCACGCCGACGGGCGTCCGGTCGTCGTCGCTCGTGAACACCCGGAGGACCTCGGTCTCACGTTGCGTCGCGATCTTCAACCACTCCGGCGTGAGGATCTGGCGTCCGTTGCCGAAGTCCAGCCACTGGTAGTTCTCCTTGCCGGACATCCAGCCGGCGACGAGACGGAGAAGCTCGGGGCTGTCAAGTGGCAGCAGCTTCATGGCGCTCGAAGGCCTGCTTGAGGACGGCCCGGTCGATCTTGCCGTTGGCGTTCCTGGGGAGCCGGCCGTAGGCCTGCCAGCGGGAGGGCAGCATGTGCGCCGGCAGGAGACGGCCCAGGCTCTGGCGGAGCGCGGCGGGATTCATCTCTTCCTCCTCCGCCGGCACGTAGGCGCAGCAGAGGATCGTGCCCTCGAACCGTTGCGTGGGGATGGCCACCACCGCGCACTCCCGCACTCCGTCCAGCGCGCCGAGGCAGGTCTCGATCTCTCCCAGCTCGATGCGATAGCCCCGGCTCTTGACCTGCGCGTCGACCCGCCCGACGAAATAGACCTGTCCGTCCTCGCCGCGGCGCGCCAGGTCCCCCGTGCGGTAGATCCGATCGCCGGGGGCGCCGTTCGGGGACAGGAAGACCTCGCGCGTCTTCTGCGGGTCGTTCCAGTATCCCGGGCTGAGAC
>JACQNT010000228.1 GCA_016202915.1 Acidobacteriota bacterium | reverse complement strand
CTGTGCCGATCCGGCCGCGGAGACCGCGTGCCCCGCGAGGCAGAGGCGCTGCCCCCAGAAACCGGGAATAGCTCAGTCCAGAATAGGGGCTTGACAGTCCCGAAAGGCTGCTGCGACAATGTGCGGCTTGCTGAAAACGGATCCGTCCGTGATGAGGTGCTGGGGGGCATGGCCACGTACGTCTGCAGGCCGGGAACGGCCGACAGGAAATGGATCCTCGTCGACGCCGAGGGCCAGACCCTCGGCCGTCTCTCCACCTTCATCGCCCGGGCGATCATGGGCAAGCACCGACCCACCTACACCCCCTTCGCGGACAGCGGCGATTTCGTGGTGGTGATCAATGCCGCGAAGGTCCGGCTGACAGGCCGCAAGCTCGACCGGAAGATCTACCGCTGGCACACCGGCTATCCGGGAGGGCTCAAGGAGATCGCGGCCGGCAGGGTGCTGAAGGAGAAGCCGACGCGCCTGATCGAGTGGTCGGTGCGCGGCATGCTCCCGAAGGGGAGCCTGGGGCGCCGGCTGGGCATGAAGCTCAAGGTCTACGCCGGCGCGGAGCACCCGCACCAGGCGCAGAAGCCGGAGAGAGTCGCGGTCCCGGCCTAGGCCGGGAAGGAAGGACACCGGGATGTCGATGGTGCAGTTCTATGCCACGGGGCGGCGCAAGACGGCGACGGCGCGCGTCTACCTCCGTCCGGGGGCCGGGAGCGTGGTGGTCAACCGGCGCGCGATCGAGAGCTATTTCCATACCGACGCCCTGCGGAGGGTGGTGCGGGAGCCGCTCGCGCTGACGGAGACCCTGGACCGCTTCGACGTGATGGTGAACGTCAGCGGGGGCGGGGAGTCCGGGCAGGCGGGCGCGATCCGGCACGGCATCGCGCGCGCCCTGGCGGAGTGCGATCCCGCCCTGAAGCCGCGGCTGCGGGAGGCGGGGTTCCTCACCCGCGACTCCCGCGTCAAGGAGAGGAAGAAGTACGGCCAGCGCGGGGCGCGGGCCAGGTTCCAGTACTCCAAGCGCTAGGGGCGGTCCCGCCGGAGCGGGCCAGGGAGGGGTCATTTGGCGTCGGTCACGATGAAGGAGCTTCTGGAGGCGGGGGTTCACTTCGGGCACCAGACGAAGCGCTGGAACCCGAAGATGCGCGAGTTCATCTTCGGCCAGAGAAACGGCATCTACATCATCAACCTCCAGAAGACCCTCATCAAGTTCCGCGACGCCCTCGACTTCGTCCAGCGGGCCTCCGCGGGAGGGACGTTCCTGTTCGTGGGCACCAAGCGCCAGGCGCAGGAAGCGATCGCCGAGGAAGCGATCCGCGCCGGCATGCCTTACGTGAACCAGCGCTGGCTGGGGGGCACGCTGACGAACTACCGCACGATCAAGAAGCGCATCGAGAGGCTCCGCTGGCTGGAGAACTTCCTCGAGCACCCGGTGGAGGGGCGGTACAGCAAGAAGGAACTCCTGCGGCTGGAGAAGGAGAGGGTCAAGCTGGCGAGGGTCCTGGCCGGGATCAAGACGCTCGACCGCCTGCCGGACGCCCTGTTCATCATCGACCCCAGGAAGGAGCACATCGCCGTCCAGGAGGCCCGCAAGCTGGAAGTCCCGATCGTCGCGGTGGTGGACACCAACTGCGACCCGCAGGACATCGACTATCCGATCCCGGGAAACGACGACGCCATCCGGGCCATCAAGCTGTTCGCCGCCCGCATCGCGGACGCCATCCTCGAGGGTCGCTCGCTGCACGAGAAGCAGCAGGAGGAGAAGGAGCCGGTCGAGGCGGCCCTGGCGGCGGCCGGCGGGGGCCAGGCCGCGGTCACCGGCATGCCGGCGATCGGCGAGGACGCGGCGGCCCGCCCGCCCCAACGTGGCGCGGCCGGAGAAGCGCGCCGGCCGGCGGCGCGCCGCAAGCCGGTCGCGACGCGTGAGCCGGACGCGGAGAGCCCGGATGCGGAGCCCGAGACGGAGGCTGCCGTCAAGGTCGACGGAGGCCCGGAGAGGAAGGCCGCGGCCCCCGGCGGCCGGGCCGTCACGGAGTAGGCCGGGTCCGTCCCGCCAGCCGCGCACGCCTCACCGCCATCAGAACCCAGCGCAGGTCCCCGGCAGCCGGGGCGCGGTCGCGGCCCGCGCGGACCGGCGGCCGCCTCAATCCAGGAACCGGCGAGGAGAGTGGATGGAGATCAACGCTTCGATGGTCAAGGAGCTCCGCGAACGGAGCGGGGCGCCGATGATGGACTGCAAGGCCGCTCTGGTCGAAGCCCGGGGGGATCTCGATCAGGCCCACAAGATCCTGCGCCAGAAGGGGCAGGCGACCGCGGCGCAGAGATCGGCCAGGACCACGAGCGAAGGGGCGGTCGGTTCCTACATCCACGGCGGGGGCCGGATCGGGGTCCTCGTCGAGGTGAACTGCGAGACCGATTTCGTCGCCCGGACGCCGGACTTCCAGGGCCTGGTCAAGGAGCTGGCCATGCACATCGCCGCCTCCGAGCCGCGCTTCGTGGACCGGCAGGAGGTCACCGAGGAGATCCTGAAGGAGGAGCGGGAGATCTACCGCCAGCAGGCCCGGGCCACCGGCAAGCCCGAGGCGGTGGCGGAGAAGATCGTGGCCGGAAAGATCGAAAAGTTCTACCAGGAGTTCTGCCTCATGGAGCAGCCGTTCGTGCGCGACCCGGGCCTCACGGTCCAGGACCTGGTGAATTCCGTCATCGCCAGATGCGGGGAGAACATCCGCGTGCGGCGGTTCGTGCGCTTCGTCCTGGGGCAGGGCGACCGCCGGGCGGCGGGCGACCGCCCGCGCTGAAGGACGCGCGTCCCATCCTTCCTGAGGGGGTGGCTGGAGTGGAGAGGGGACCCAGGTTCCAGCGGGTGCTTCTCAAGCTGTCGGGCGAGGCCCTCATGGGCTCGCGGCAGTTCGGGCTGGACCCGGACGTGATCGCGGGCCTCGCCGACGAGGTCCGCGAGGTGCACGGTCTGGGGATCCAGATCGCCCTGGTGATCGGGGGCGGGAACATCTACCGCGGCCTGGCGGGGGCGACCGCGGGCGTGGACCGCGTCACCGGCGACCACATGGGGATGCTGGCGACGGTCATCAACTCCCTGGCGGTCCAGGACGCCCTCGAGAAGCTGGGAGTCCACACCCGCGTCCTGTCCGCCATCGAGATCCGCCAGGTCGCCGAGCCGTACATCCGCCGCCGCGCCATCCGCCACCTGGAGAAGGGCCGCGTGGTGATCATCGCCGCCGGCACCGGGAACCCTTACTTCACCACCGACAGCGCCGCCGCCCTGCGGGCGATGGAGGTCAAGGCGGAGGTCCTCCTCAAAGCCACGCAGGTGGAGGGGATCTACACGAACGACCCGAGGAAGGACCCGAAGGCGAAGAAGTTCGAGACCATCACCCACCGGGACGTCCTGAAGAAGGGCCTTGGGGTGATGGACGCGACGGCGATCTCGCTGTGCATGGACAACCGCCTGCCGATCAGCGTCTTCTACCTGGGCGTGCGCGGCAACATCACGCGGGTGGTGATGGGGGACAGGATCGGCACGATCGTGGAGGAGTCGCCATGCCGCTGAACGACATCATTCAAACGGCCCAGAACAAGATGGACGAGACGGTGGAGCACACCCGCCGCGAGCTGGCGGCGATCCGGACCGGGCGAGCCTCGCTCGCCGTCCTCGACGGGATCACGGTGGAATACTACGGCACGCCGACGCCGGTGCAGCAGGTGGCGAGCCTCACCATCCCGGATCCGACCCTGATCGTGGCCCAGCCCTGGGACGTCTCGCTCATCCCGAAGGTCGAGAAGGCGATCCGATCGGCGGACCTCGGCCTCAACCCGTCCAACGACGGCAAGGTGGTCCGCATCCCGATCCCGCCTCTCACCGAGGAGCGCCGCAGGCAGCTGGCGAAGAAGGTCCACGAGATCGCCGAGCACGGCCGCACCGCGATCCGCCTCGAGCGCCGCGACGCCAACGACGGCTTCAAGAGGCTCCTCAGGGAGAAGAAGATCTCGGAGGACGACGAGAAGCGGGGCCTCGACCTGGTCCAGAAGCAGACCGATCATCATATCAAGCGGATCGACGAGCTCGGGAAGCACAAGGAAGAAGAAGTCTTGAAGGTCTGACCACGACCCGCCTGAAGCGCGGGCCGTCCGCCGCGCGGGCCGCCCCGGGAACCATGGTCGTCGCAGCCGTCATCGTCGCCGCAGGCCGGGGCGCCCGCATGGGCGCCTACCGGGCCAAGGCCCTGCTGCCGGTTGCGGGCGAGCCGATGCTGGCGCGGGCGGTCGGCGCCCTGGCCTCCCGCCCGCGCGTCGGCCCCGTGGTGGTCGTGGTGGCCCACCCGGAGGAGGCCCGCGCGGCCCTCGGCCCCGCCGCGGCGCGCGTGACGCTGGTCCGCGGGGGGGCGGAGCGGCAGGAGTCGGTGCGCCGGGGCCTGCGCGCCCTCCCCGAAGCGGACATCGTCCTGGTGCACGACGCCGCCCGGCCGCTGGTCCCCGCCGCCCTCGTCGACGCCGTCATCGACGCGGCGCTCGAGCACGGCGCCGCCGTCCCCGCGATCCCGCCGACGGACACCGTGAAGAGGATCGGCGACGACGGCGCCGTCGCCGAGACGCTGCCGCGCGACAGGCTGCGCCTGGCGCAGACGCCGCAGGGGTTCCGCAGTGACCTTTTGCGCGCGGCGCATGCGCGGGCGGAGAAAGACGGGTTCCTGGGGACCGACGACGCCTCCCTGGTGGAGCGGATCGGGGGCCGCGTGGTGCTGATCGAGGGGTCGGCGCGCAACATCAAGATCACCACCGCCATCGATCTGATGCACGCGGAGGCCCTGCTGGCGGCGGAGCAGGCGGAGGGCGGTCGTGGCTGAGGGGCGGCGGTCCCCTGGCAGGGGCGGCCGGCGGGCGCTCCCGGCGTTCCGCATCGGCTGCGGGACGGACGTGCATCCCCTTGCGCCGGGGCGCCGCCTGGTCCTGGGCGGAGTCGAGATCGCGCACGACCGCGGTCTGGCCGGCCACTCGGACGCCGACGTCCTCGCGCACGCCGTCTGCGACGCGCTCCTGGGAGCGCTGGGGCTGCCCGACATGGGGACCCGCTTCCCTGACACCGACGAGAGGCATCGCGGCCGCTCCAGCCTCCTCTTCGTGAAGGAGGTCATGGCGGAGGCGCGCGCGGCGGGATACGCGCTCGTCAACCTCGACGCCGTGGTCCTGGCGGAGGCTCCCCGGCTGGGGCCGCACCTCGAGGCGATGCGGCGCGCCCTGGCCGGGGCCCTGGGCTGCACCCCGTCGTGCGTCGGGATCAAGGCCAAGAGGTGCGAGGGAATCGGCTCGGTCGGCAGGCGGGAGGGGATCCTGGCGCAGGCCATCGTGCTCCTCGGCCGCGCCCGCCGGCCGTCACGCCCCCCCGCGCCGCGGCGGGGAGCCGGGCGATGAGCGCTCCCCGCGTCCGCTTCGCGCCCTCGCCCACCGGCGACCTGCACGTGGGCAACGCCCGGACCGCCCTGTTCAACTGGCTGCACGCCCGCGGCCGGGGCGGCACATTTATCTTGAGAATCGAGGACACCGACGCCGCCCGCTCGCTTCCCGAGCACGAGACGGGCCTGATGGAGGACCTCCGCTGGCTCGGCCTCGGCTGGGACGAGGGGGTCGACGAGGGAGGGGACGCGGGGCCGTACCGCCAGTCGGAGAGGCTGGAGCTGTACCGGGGCAAGGCGGAGGAGCTCATCGAGCGCGGCTTCGCCTACCCCTGTTTCTGCTCCCTGGAGCGTCTCGAGGAGGAGCGCGCCGCGCAGCGCGAGGCCGGGCTGGTGTCGCTCTATTCCGGGCGCTGCCGCGCCATCCCCGGCCACGAGGCGGCGCGGCGGCGGGCGGGCGAGCCGGCGGCGATCCGCTTCAACGTCGCGGCCGGGGCGGGCGGCGCCGCGGCCGTGAACTTCGAGGATCGGGTGCACGGCGCGGTCCGGTTTCCGGTGACGCAGATCGGCGACTTCGTCGTCCTCCGGCGCGACGCCCGGCCCTCCTACAATTTCGCCGTGGTCGTCGACGATCTCCAGATGCGCGTCACCCATGTGATCCGTGGTGACGACCACCTGTCGAACACGCCGCGCCAGATCCTCGTCTACCGCGCGCTGGGGGTCGCGTCCCTGCCCGAGTTCGCCCACCTGCCGCTGATCGTCGGCCCAGGCGGGTCGCCGCTCAGCAAGCGGGAGGGGGCGGCGACGGTCGCCTGGTTCCGCAGGCAGGGTTACCCGCCTGAGGCGCTTCTGAACCATCTCGCCCTGCTCGGCTGGTCCCCCGCGGACGGCCAGGAGTTCCTGACCCGGGAGGAGATCGTGGCGCGCTTCGATCTGGCGCGCGTCTCCAGGGCCCCCGCGATTTTCGATGTGCAGAAGCTGGACGCGCTCGCCGCCCGCCACATGGCGCGCCTGCCGGGGCCGCGTCTCGCGGCCATGGCGGCGGGCCCGCTGGAGGAGGCCGGCTGGTGGGACCACGCGGCCGGCCCCGAGGCCTGGGAGTGGGCCGGACGCCTGGCGCTCCTGTTCGCCGAGCGGCTGTCCCGGATGGCGGACCTGGTGAAGGAGGCGGCGTTCCTCTTCGAATTCTCGCCGCAGCGGAGCCTCGCCGACATTCAGGTAAGGAAGGCCCTGTCGGATCCCGGCTCGCGTCGCGTGATCGAGGCCCTGGCGCGCCGCCTGGCGGGGGAGCCGCTGAACGCCCCGCGGTTCCAGGCGCTCGCCGAGGACGTCCGCAGGGAGTGCGGCGTCAAGGGGAGGGATCTGTACCACCCGATCCGGATCGCCCTGACCGGGACCGCCTCCGGACCGGAGCTGGTCAGGCTGCTGCCGTTGATCGAGGACGGCAGCCGCCTGAAGCTCCGCGGACGCGTCGCCTCCTGCGCCGAGCGGGCGCGGGCGCTCCTCGCCGCGACCGGGAGCGAAGGGCGCTCTTGAGCGGTCGCATCGTCGGAATCCACGCTGTCCTCGCGGCGCTGCGCGCCGGCCAGCGGACCGTCACCCGCGTCGTCGTCTCCGCGGGCCGGCGCGACGGGCGCGTGAAGGAGGTCCTCGAGGCGGCGCGCGCCGCGGCGGTCGCGGTCCACAGGCAGCCGGAGCGGGCCCTCGATCGCCTCGCGGACGGAGAGCGGCACCAGGGAGTCGTCGCCTTCGTCGCCGGGCAGGCATACGCCGATCCGGCGGAGGTTCTCGAGGGCGCCGGATCCCCTCCGCTCTTCGTCGTGCTCGACGGCGTCGAGGACCCGCGCAACCTGGGGGCCGTCATCCGCGCCGCGGCCGCAGCCGGGGCCGACGGCCTGTTCCTTCCCGAGCACCGGGCAGCGGGCCTCACGATGTCCGCCGTCAGGGCGGCGGCAGGCGCGGCGGAGAGGCTCCCGGTCGCCCGGGTGGGGAACATCGTGGCGTTGATCGACTCCCTCAAGAGCAGGGGGATCTGGACGGCGGGCCTGGACCCGGCCGGCGAAACGCCCTGGAGCGAGTTCGACCTCACGCTGCCGCTCGCCCTGGTCCTGGGGGGAGAGGGTAAGGGGCTCAGGCGGCTCGCCCGGGAGAGCTGCGACGCCGTCCTGTCGATCCCTCTCGACAGGGGCGTGCAATCGCTGAACCTCGCCGTGGCCGCGGGGGTCGTCCTCTTCGAGACGGTCCGCCAGAGGAGGTCGCAAAGGGGATCCGCACCCGCGGCGCGGCGGGGGTCGCCCCCGGCAGGTGGCCCTCCGAACGCCGGCCGGTGATTTTTTAAGTTGTCCTGTTGCAAGACTTGCGCCGACCATGCTAGTATGCTGCGTTTGTGACGCTGGCGTAGCTCAGCGGGTAGAGCAGCTGATTTGTAATCAGCGGGTCGGGGGTTCAAATCCCTTCGCCAGCTCCATGCCCGCGGGGGCGGGCGTTTGTGTTTGCGCCGTCCCGTTGTCGGCGTCGGTCAGGCGGCGCGTCTCGTGGGGAGATTCCCGAGCGGTCAAAGGGAGCAGACTGTAAATCTGCCGCCGATGTGCTTCGGAGGTTCGAATCCTCCTCTCCCCACCACTCTCACGAGGGTTCGATCGGGTGACCTCGGCTGAGGCCAGACGACGGCGGGAGGCGGTCGTCTTCGCCCTGGTCGCTCGTGGTTCGGTGCGGGAGTAGCTCAGGGGTAGAGCATCAGCCTTCCAAGCT
>JACQNT010000216.1 GCA_016202915.1 Acidobacteriota bacterium | reverse complement strand
GGCGAGCCCCTCGAGGAGCCTGGCGATGCCGGCGTAGGCGCCGCGCGGCAGGGACATGAGGTGCTCTTCGCCGCGCGCCCCGCGGAAGGCCACCCGCAGGCCGGAACGGGCCGGCTCGATCTGCAGGGTGCGCGCTCCCCGGCGGATCCCTTCGGCACAGATCGACCGCAGCCACTCCGCGGCGGGCGCCTCCGGGCGCAGCGCCTCGGGCAGCATCGGCCTCAGCCCCCGCCGGCCCTCGGAGAGCACGAAGACATTGTCGCCCGCGGCCCGGTAGATCACTCCCGGCTCGATCTCGGCGGGGTAGAAGCTCGCCAGGACAGCGGCGATCCAGGACGGCGGACAGACGAGGGGCTCGACGCGCAACCCCGTCAGCTCCTCGACCGCGGGGATCAGCCGGGGGGTGTCGGCCGCCGCCACGGCGAGCGTCAGGACGCCGTCGCGCACCCGCGCGGGCGCCATGCCGTAGAAGTGGGCCAGGCGCGCGGGGATCCGATCGACCGCCGGTGAGGTGCGTAGCGCCTCGACGAGGTCGGGGGCCATTACATCCCCGCTCTGCCTGAGGAAGAGATGGAGCGCCGCGGGAGTGACCTGCCCGAGCTTCAGGAGGTTGTACCCGAGGCTGCCGCGCCGCTGCCGCTGCTCCTCGAGGCCGGAGGCGAGGCCCCGGCGCGTCACCAGACCGGCCTCGACGAGGATCTCGCCGAACAGCCTGCGGCCGTCGGCGCCGTTCCGTCTCTCCATCACTTCACTCCGCCTCCCTCAGGACCCACGTCACCAGGCCGTGCTCCTCGTGGATCCGGCGCGCCACCGCCTCGGCGGCCCGCCGCTCGCGATAGCGGCCCACCCGGACACGGTAAATCGCGCCCCCTCCGGCGCGCCCTTCCACCAGCACCGCCGGCAGGCCGTGCGCCGCCAGCCGGTCACGGAGACGGCGTGCCGCCGCTTCGTCGCGCGTCGCCATGGCCTGCACGACGAAGGCGCCGCCCGCGCCGGGCGGTTCCTCCGGCCCGCGGTCCGGCCCCTTCCCGCCGTCCGGCAGCAGCGCCGCGGGCGCGCCTGGCTCGGCGCGCGACCCGCCGAGAGCCCTGTAGAAGCTGAGGTCCATCGAGAGGTCCGGCCGGACGCCGGCGCGTGCCGCCGGAAGATCGGGGGAGGGTGCGGCCGCCCTGCCGGCGCCGTCCCCCGCGTCCGGCCCCGGCTCCCTCCACCCTACCCACCGGAAGAGGCCCAGCAGGAGCGCCGCCACGATCGCCACGCGGAGGACCAGCGACATCGTCGCGCGGCCATCGCTCACCTCTTGCCCCACGCGATCCGCGGCGTCTCCTCCGCCGCCTCGGACACCCCGATGGAGTTCTTCCCGGCCTGCTTGATGCGCTGCATCGCCTTGTCGGCGCACTTGATGAGCCCGAGGCTGGTGCGCGCGTGATCGGGGTAGGCGGCGACCCCGAAGGATGCCGTGATCGCCATCCCCGGCGTGTCGTCCACCAGGAACACCCGGCTGCCCAGGGACAGCCGCAGCCGCTCCGACAGATCGCAGGCACCGCGTAGATCAGTTTCGGGCAGGACGACGCAGAACTCGTCGCCGCCGTAGCGGAACAGCTTGTCGCTCCCGCGGATCTCCCCGACCATTCGGCGCGACACCTCGCGCAGCGCCTTGCTCCCCATGGCGTGGCCGTAGCGGTTGTTGATCTCCTTCAGGTTGTCCAGATCGAGGAAGATCAGCGACAGGGACGTGCCGTAGCGGTGCGCGCGGTACACCTCCTCGCTCAGGAAGCGATCGAAGAAGCGGCGGTTGTAGGAGTCGGTCTGGTCGTCCTTGATGATGAGCTCCTTGTAGCGCTCCACGAGGACGGCGTTCAGAAGCGCCGGCACCAGCTCCGGGATCAGGCGGCCAATCCGCTCCGCCTCCTCGGGCGTGATCGCCCGGTCTTCGCGGGCCAGGAGCAGCATCCCGAGGAGCGTCCCGGCCCCCGGCAGGGGCACCGCCAGCACCGTGTCGATCGCCAGCCTGCGGAGCGTTTCCGGGGCCCGCGTGATCATCGGCGTCCAGTTCGCCGACGCGGAGCCGGGCCCGCGCAGCTCCGCGAGGTCCAGCGTGACGATCCCCTTGCGGCGCGGGTCCTCGGGGGGAATGTGGCCGGCCTTCAGGCGGAAGGTGTCCTGCTCCCCGTCGTAGAGGTACAGGAGCGCGGCGGTGGCCCGCCCGTGCTCCTGGGCCGCGCGCACGAACGCCTCGGTGACCGCCTCCAGGTCGAGATGGCGCGCCACGCCGAGGGCGGCGCGCGCCACCTTGAGGTCTTCCCTGAGCCGATCCGATTCGTCCATGCCCCGAGCCCCGCTCCCTGGGCGGTCCGGCGCCGCCCCGGCCGCCCGCCCTCAGTCCGACTTCTTCCTCAGCGCCTCGAACACGTCGACCGGGACGGGGAAAATGATCGTGGAGTTCTTCTCCGTTGCGATCTCGGTCAGGGTCTGGAGGTAGCGCAGCTGCAGGGTGGTCGGGTTGGCGGAGATGACATCGGCCGCCCGGCTGAGCTGGCTGGAAGCCTGGAACTCCCCTTCCGCGTGGATGACCTTGGCCCGCTTCTCCCGCTCCGCCTCCGCCTGCTTCGCCATGGCGCGCTGCATCTCGGTCGGCAGGTCGACGTGCTTCACCTCGACGGCCGACACCTTGATGCCCCACGGATCGGTGTGCCGGTCGAGGATCTGCTGCAGCTCGGCGTTCAGGCGCTCGCGCTGGCTCAGCAGATCGTCCAGCTCCACCTGGCCGAGGACCGAGCGCAGGGTGGTCTGCGCCAGCTGCGAGGTGGCGTAGTGGTACTGCTCCACCTCCACCACCGCCTTCTTCGGATCCATCACCCGGTAGTAGACGACCGCGTTGACCTTCACCGAGACGTTGTCACGCGTGATCACGTCCTGGGGAGGGACGTCATGCACCACGGTGCGCAGCGACACCCGCACCATGCGATCGATCGGGAAGACGATGATCGCCAGGCCCGGCCCCTTGGCCTGCGGGAGCAGGCGCCCGAGCCGGAAGACGACCGCGCGCTCGTACTCGTTGAGGATCTTGATGCTGGAGATCACCCACAGGGCGAATCCCACGATGATGAGAATTCCGATCATTCCCGGCATGGCACCTCCGCCGCGGACCACCGCCGCGTCTAAGAGACCTCCTCCACTTCCAGCACCAGATCGCGGACCTGGGTGACGCGCACCCGCGCGCCCTTCCTGATGGGGCGGCGGGCCTGGGCGTTCCAGTACTCGCCGTGGACGAACACGCGCCCCTCCGGATCGAGATCGGTGAGCGCCGTCCCCTCCTCCGAGACCAGCCCCACCGTCCCGGTGGTCGCCCGGCCCCGCTGGGAGCGCACCACCAGCGTCGTCAGGATCGCCATGATCACCCCGGCCGTCCCGGCGATCGAGGCGATGGCCCCGCGCGCGACCCGCAGCTCGGGGATCCCCTCCGGTGACGGCTTGAACAGGATCAGCGAGCCCAGGATGAGGCAGGCGATCCCCCCGAGCGTGAGCATCCCGTAGCTCGGCACCTTGATCTCCAGCAGGAACAGGACGATGGCGAGAGCGATCAGGGCGGCGCCGACCCAGTTCACCGGCAGCGTTTGGGTGGCCAGCGCGAAAAGCAGCAGGCAGACCCCTCCGATGACGCCGGGGAAAATCAGGCCCGGGTGCGTGAACTCGACGTACAGCCCCAGCATGCCGATCGACAGCAGGAGGACCGCCAGGGTCGGATCCGCCAGCATGCTGAGGAACTTCTCGCGGCCGCTCATGTCCAGTGACGCCAGGCGGACCCGGTCGAGGCGCAGGACCTGGCTCGAGCCGTCGAAGCGCCGGATCTTCTTCCCGTCCAGCACCGCGAGGATCTCCCCTTCGTCGCGGCAGATGTAGTCGATCAGGCGCAGGTCCAGGGCCTCCCGCTCGGTGAAGGCGCTGCTCTTGCGCACCGCCTCCTCGGCCGCCCTGGAGTTGCGCCCGCGGTTCGCCGCCAGGGTGCGCGCGTAGGCCGCCGCGTCGTTTTCCACCTTGGCCATCATCGGCGAATCCTTCGGGATCTCGCCGACCACCGCGATCGGATGGGCGGCCCCGAAGCGCGTCCCCGGCGCCATCACCGCGACGTCGGCGGCGATGGTCAGGAAGAAGCCGGCCGAGGCCGCCTTGCTGCCGTTGACGAAGACGACCACGGGGACCCGCGACGTCGTGATGGCGCGGATCATCTCCTCCATCGACGACCCGAGGCCCCCGGGAGTGTCGAGCTTGATGATCAGCAGGACCGCGCCCTCGTCGTTCGCCTTGCGGATCGCCCCCTTGAGGAAACGCGCGCTGATCGGGTGGATGACGTCGTCGAGGGTGACCGAATAAACGATTCCTTGGCCCCTGTCCTCGGGAGGTGCCGCGGCGGCGGCGCCCGCCGGCAGAGCGCCCAGGAGCAGCGCGATGGCGATCCCCCTGTGGAGTCGGTTCATGTCTCGCGGCCGCCCAGGAGGCGGTGCAGGCGCTCCATCCCCTCGCGGATCCTGTCGATCCCCAGGGCGTACGAGAGCCTCAGGAAGCCCGGGGCCCCGAACGCCTCGCCCGGGACCGTGGCGACGGCGATCTCGGTCATGAGCCTGCGGGCCAGGTCGGCGGACGAGGGACACCCGAGCCGGCGCTCTGCCCCCGCGACGTTCGGGAAAACGTAGAACGAGCCCGGAGGCGTGGCGCAGGCGATCCCCCGGATGCGGCTCAGAGCCCCGAGGATCTCGTCCCGGCGGCGCCGGTACTCGGCGCGCATCGCCAGGACCGAATCCTGGGGGCCCCGGATCGCCTCCACCGCCGCCGCCTGGGAGATGGAGGCGGTGTGGGTCGCGTCGTGCGACTGGATGGTGCGCATCGCCTCGATGATCGGCCTCGGCCCGAGAGCGTAGCCGACCCTCCAGCCGGTCATGGCGTAGGTCTTGGAGAGCGAGTTCACCACGACCAGCCGGTCCCGCACCCGCGACGCGAGGGAGGCGAAGGAAGAGAACTCGCCGGGGCCGTAATGGAACGCGTCGTAGGTCTCGTCCGAGATCAGGACCGCTCCCGTGCGCTCGGAGAACGCCACAAAGCGCTCCACCTCGTCCGCCGGGATCACCGCGCCGCTGGGGTTGCACGGGGTGTTCAGGATCACGGCCCGCAGAGAGCCGGCGTGGGGCTCCAGGTCCCTGGCCCGCGGGACGAAGCCGTCCTCCTCCCGCGCCTGCAGCAGCACCGGCGTGGCGCCGCACAGGCGGACCTGTTCGGGGAACGAGACCCAGTAGGGGGCGAAGATCGCCACGCGGTCGGCGGGCTCGAACAGGGCGAGCGACAGGAGGAAGAGCACGTTCTTCCCGCCGCAGCCCGTGAGCACCTCCCCCGGCTCCCAGTCGGCGCCGAAGCGCTCCCGGTAGCGCGCGCTGATCGCCTTCCGCAGATCGAGCAGGCCGGAGGTGTCGGTGTAGTGGGTGAGGTTGTCGGCGATCGCCCGCGCCCCGGCCCGCTTGACGTTCTCCGGGGTGTCGAAGTCGGGCTCGCCGGGGCCGAAGTCGATCACGTCGACCCCCCGCTCCCGGAGCGCCTTCGCCTCCATCATGACCGCCAGGGTCGGCGAGGGGCCGACGGCCTGGAGCCTTTGCGCGAGCCGCGTCGCGCCGCCGCGCGTCACGCCCGCCCCATGACGGCGAGGCGCCGCTTCAGGCGCGCCTCCACCTCGGGGGGCACGAGACCGGTGACGTCGCCGCCCAGCCGGGCGACCTCCTTGACCAGGCGGCTGCTGACGTAGGAGTAGGCCTCGCTCGGCATCATGAAGAACGTGTCGATGTCCGGCCCCAGGCGCTGGTTCATCAGCGCCATCTGGTACTCGTACTCGAAGTCGGACAGCGCCCGCAGCCCGCGCACGATCACCCGGGCCCCCCGGGAGCGCGCGTAGTCGATCAGGAGCCCGTCGAAGGACTCCACGCGGACGTTCGGCAGCCGCGCCACCACGGACGACAGGATCTCCATCCTCTCCTCGAGGGGGAACAGCGGCTCCTTGTCGGGGTTCCTCAGGATGGCCAGGATGATGTCGTCGAACAGCCGCACGCCGCGGCTGATGATGTCGAGGTGGCCGTTGGTGATCGGATCGAACGTCCCCGGGTACACCGCGATGACCTTCATCCGCCCGCCTCCCGCTGCCCGCCCGCCGGTCCCCGCGACGCCCCCCGCGCCCGCAGCTCGGCGGCGTGCCGCAGCGCCGCCGCGGTCACCGTCGTCCCGGCCAGCATCCGCGCCAGCTCGCGCACCTGCCCCTCCCCGTCGAGCACCTCGAGAACCACCTCGGTGCGGCCGCCGACCGGGCGCTTCGAGACGCGCACGTGGCGGTCGGCCTGCGACGCGATCTGCGGCAGGTGGGTGACGCAGATCACCTGGTGGCTCTTCGCCAGGGCCCGGAGCCGGCGGCCGACCGCCTCCGCCACCGCCCCCCCGATCCCCGCATCCACCTCGTCGAACACCAGGGTGCGCGGCTCCGCTTCCCGCCGGAGGACCACCTCCAGCGCCAGCATCACCCGCGACAGCTCGCCCCCGGAGGCGACCGACGCCAGGGGCGCCAGCGCCTCCCCCTGGTTTGCCGACAGGAGGAATTCCACCACGTCGTATCCCGCGGCGTCAACGGCGACTTCCTCCCCCTCGACCCAGAGCCCGGACCCGGGCGCGCTCCGGAGCCGGAAATCGATCGCGAACCGGCTCCGCTCCAGGGCTAAGTCCAGAAGTTCCTTCTCGACCCGGCGCTCCAGGGCGGCGGCCGCCGCGCGCCGGCCGCGCGACACACCCTGCGCGATCCGCACCGCCTCGGCCCGCAGATCGTCCACCCGCGCCTCCAGGTCCGCGACCGTCTCGCCCCCTCCGGTCAGGAGCGTCAGCTCCTCCGCCGCCGCGCGGCGCCGTGCCAGGATCCCCTCTTCGCCGCCGCCCCCCGCGTACTTGCGCAGGAGCGTCTCGAGGAGCTGCAGCCTCTCCTCGATCGCCTCCAGCCGGTTCGGATCGAAGACGAGGCGATCCGGGTAGTCCCGCAGGCCGAACGCCAGCTCCTGGAGCTCGGCCCGCGCCGCCTCGGCGCGGGCCACCGACGCCTCCATCCCCGGGTCGAAGCGCGCCAGATCGCGCGCCGCCCGGATCGCCTCCCCCAGCCGGCCCAGGGCCGCCCCGTCCCCCGCGTACAGCGCCTCGTAGGCAGCCCGCGCCGAGCGCTGGATCGTCTCGGCGTTATGCATCTGGAGACGCTCGGAGCGCAGCGCCTCGCGCTCCCCCGACCGGACGGCGGCCCGATCGATCTCCTCGACCTCGAAGCGCAGCAGGTCGAGGCGCTGCGCGATCCGCTGCGCCCCCTCGCGCATCGACACCAGGCGTGCCTGGGAGGCCTGGAGGTCGCCGTGCACCGCCGCCATCCTGCGCAACTCCTCCTCGAGGCCGGCGTGCCGATCCAGAAGATCGCGGTGGTGGGCCGGGTTGAGGAGCGTCTGCTGCTCGTGCTGCCCGTGCAGATCGATCAGCAGCGCCCCCAGACCTTTCAAATCGGCCAGCGGCGCCAGAGCCCCGCCCAGCGACGCGCGCCCCTTCCCCTGCGCCAGGATCTCGCGGCGCGCCACGATCGTGCTCCCCTCGACCGGGTAGCCGCGCTCCTCCAGGGTGGCGGCCGCCCCGCGGTTGTGCGCGATGTCGAAGACCGCCTCGACCGAGGCTCGCTCGCTGCCGGCGCGGATCACCTCCGGGCCGGCGCGGCCGCCGAGCAGGAGCGACAGGGCGTCGACCAGGATCGATTTACCCGCCCCCGTCTCACCCGTGAGCAGGGTGAGACCGGGGCCGAGATCCAGCGTCAGATCGCGGATGATGGCGAGGTTGGTGATGTGCAGGCAGCGCAGCATCGAGTCCGTCAGATGGGAGGGCGGCCGCGGATCCGACGGGGCCGGATGCTACCAGAGGGTCTCCGGGTTGTCAATGAAAGGAGCGTATGCTAACTTACGACGCTCGAACCCGTTGCGCGATCGCGCGACCGACGACGGGGTTGCCTGATGCAGGAGGGAATGCTGCTCGCCGCGGTCTCGGCCGCCCAGGGGTTCCAGGGGGACGTCCTCAGGCTCGTCGCCGACTCGGGGACGGTCGTCCGGGCGATTCTCCTGATCCTCCTCGGGTTCTCCGTCCTTTCCTGGGCGGTGATCCTCGAGCGCTTCCGGACCCTCCGGCGGGCCGAGCGCGACTCCCTCGCCTTCCTGCACGCGCTCGAGGGCGAGAAACGCCTCGCCGACCTGCGCGACCGCGCCGGCCACTTCGCGGCGAGCCCCCTGGTGCCGGTGTTCCTCAGCGGCTTCCGCGAGCTGACCTCGGCGGTCACCGAAGGGGTTAGCAGGTTCCGCGGCGCGGGCATCCCCGATGACGCGCGCCTGCGCATCCTCGAGAGGGTGCGGCGCCGCCTGGAGGAGAGCGGCACGGCCCAGGCGGACGGGCTCGATCGCCATCTGGGGATCCTGGCGACCACCGGCAGCGTCACCCCTTTCATCGGGCTGTTCGGCACCGTCTGGGGAATCATGAACGCCTTCCAGGGGATCGGCATCACCGGCACGGCCAGCCTCGCCGCCGTCGCCCCGGGGATCTCGGAGGCCCTGGTGACGACGGCCGCTGGCCTGGCCGCCGCCATCCCGGCGGTGGTCGCGTACAACCTCCTGCTCGCGCGGGCGCGGCGCCTCGGCGGCCGCATCGATCGCTTCGTCGCGGGGTTCGCGTCGATCGCGGAGGCGCAGATCGAGACCGGGCGCGGCCCGACGGCCGCCGTCGAAGCCGGCAAGGTCCGCGTTTGACGCGCTTTCGCACCGCGGGGATTCCATGGCGATGAGCCCGACAGGCGGACGCGCCGGCGGCCGCTTCGGCCCCGCGCTTTCCGAGATCAACGTGACCCCCCTGGTCGACGTCATCCTGGTGCTCCTGATCATCTTCATGGTCACGGCGCCGATGATGACCCGCGGCATCGACGTCCGCCTGCCGAAGACCGAGTCGGGGACGGACGCCGCCGAGGAACGCCTGGTGGTCTCGGTCGACCGGGACAACACCATCTATCTCAACGACCGGCCCGTGAACCTCCATCTCCTGACCGATCGGCTCAAGTCGGAAATGGAGCGCAGCGGCGTCGACTTCGTCTTCCTGCGCGCCGACCAGGCGGTGCCGTACGGCCGGGTGATGCTGGTGATGGACCAGATCAAGAAGGCCGGCGCCGACCGGATCGGGATGGTGACGCAGCAGGCGCCGCGGCCCGCCGCGGCGCGGAGCAGGGCCCGGTGACTGCGACCTGGGAGCCGCCCGAGGCGGCGCGCCCGGACGCGCGCTGGACCGTCACCATCATCCTGTCCCTGGCGCTGCACCTGGCCGGCTTCGGAGCGGCGCTCGGGCTGCCGCGCCTGCTGCCGCGCGGGAGCAAGGGGCCGCCCGTCTACGTGGTTGATCTGGTGACCCTGCCGGCGGGACTGTTGAGTGCCGCTCCGGCCGGCGCGCCGCCGGCCCCGCCGAAGGCCGCCCCTGCCCCCCCGAAGGCGGAAAAGCCGATCGCCCTGCCGGATCGGCAGCCGAAGAAGACGCCGGCAAAGAAGCCCCCCGCGCCCAGAGGGCCCGAGCCTCGCCGGGAGCCCGCCAAAGAGGCGGCCCCCCCGCAGGCGGCGACCGGAAGTGCGGCCGGCGCGACCGCCCCGACGGCGGGCGCTCTCCACGGCGCTCCGGGCGGCGCCGGGACGCAGATCGGAGGCGCGGGCGGGACCGGGGGCAGGGCGACCGACGAGTACAACTTCTACCTCTCCCTCCTCGATCGGAAGATCCGCGCCGCCTGGAAGAAGCCCCTCGACCCGACCGGCCAGGCGGTCGGCCTGTTGGTCACCATCACCCTGACGCTGAGCAGCAGCGGCCGCGTCACCGGGTTGGACCTGACGCGGCCGAGCGGATTCGACCCGCTCGATCGGTCGGCCCTGCGGGCGGTGCAGGACGCGGAGCCGTTCCCGCCCTTTCCGTACCAGCTCGCGATGGACTCCCTCACCGTGAACTTCGAGTTCAAACTGACGCCCTGACCGCGGCGAGGCCGCCCCTTCCCGGAGACCGAGCACGTGAGACCGAGCCGGATGCTGATGCTCCTCGCCGCCTCCGCGGCGACCTCGATCCTCGCGGCGGGGGCCGCCGGGCCCGGGCAGGGCACGCCCGCGCCCGCCGGCCCGGCCCAGGGGGAGCCGCAGCAAGTTCCTACGATCCGCATCGAGGGCGCGGCGCGCCCGAAGATCCCGATCGCCCTGCCCGACTTCGCCTCGGTCGGGGGCGATCCCAGGATCCGCGACATCGCGCGCACGCTCCGCGACGTGGTGCGCGACGATCTCGATTTCACCGGCTACTTCACGATCGTCCCTGAGGAGTACCACAGGCTCGTCCCCGCCGGCACCGACCGGCGGATCCCGCACAAGGAGTGGCTGGGGGTCGGCGCCGAGGCGCTGCTCCTCGCCCAGGCCAGCCTCGCGCCGGCCAGCCTCGTGTTCGAGGGCCGCCTGTTCGACACCGCCGACCAGAAGATGGTCCTCGGCAAGCGCTACACGGGCGCGCTCGATCTGCAGCGGGACATCGCCCATCGCCTGAGCAACGAGATCGTGCTGCAGTACACGGGCCAGCAGGGCCTGGCGCGCACCCAGATCGCCTTCGTGTCGCAGGTGGGGAAAGCGAAGGAGATCTTCGTCATGGACTACGACGGCGCGCGCCCCAAGAGGATCACCGGCAACGGGTCGATCAACCTGTCCCCCGCCTGGTCCCCGGACGGCCGCGAGATCGCCTTCGTGTCCTACCGCTCCGGATCGCCCGAGCTGATGATCCTGAACCGCGACGGGGAGCTGCGCCGCGCCTTCCCGCAGCAGGGGGAGCTCAACAGCGCCCCGGCCTGGTCCCCGGACGGCCGGCTGCTGGCGCTGGCCAGCAGCCGCGACGGCAACACCGAGATCTACACCCTGCGCGTGGCCGACGGCGCCCTGACCCGGCTGACCCGCAACGAGGCGATCGACACCTCCCCCGCCTGGTCGCCGACCGGCCGCGAGATCGCCTTCACCTCCGACAGGTCCGGCGCCCCGCAGATCTACGTCATGGACGCCGAGGGGACCAACGTGAGGCGGATCACCTTCGAGGTGCCGTACTGCGACGCCGCCTCCTGGTCCCCGCCGGGTGACCGGATCGCCTTCACCGCGCGCGTGCCCGGGGGGTTCGACATCTACGTGAGGTCGCTGGACACGGGCGCCGTCGCCCGCATCACGGAGAACAGCGGCATCAACGAATGGCCGCGCTGGTCGGCCGACGGCCGGCACCTCGCCTTCGCCTCCAACCGGACGGGGAACTTCGACATCTACACGATGGATGCCGACGGAGCGCGCGTCCGCCGTCTCACGCACGGAGGGAACAGCTTCTCCCCGTCCTGGTCACGGTGAGGAGGCGCGGCGGGCGCGTGCTATAATCCGGCCGTTTCAAGATCCGTT
>JACQNT010000222.1 GCA_016202915.1 Acidobacteriota bacterium | reverse complement strand
GTGACCGGCAAGACGCCGCAACCGGAACGGGAGCAGATCTACGATCGCTTCCGCCGCAACGAGCTGCACTGCATCGTGCTCTCGAAGGTGGGGAACTTCGCCATCGATCTTCCCGACGCTGACGTGCTCATCCAGGTCTCGGGTGCATTCGGCTCGCGGCAGGAGGAGGCCCAGCGGCTCGGCCGCATCCTGCGGCCCAAGAGCGACGGCCGCACCGCCCGCTTCTTCACGCTCGTCTCGCGCGACACCCGCGAGGAGGAGTTCGCCCATCACCGCAAGCTTTTCCTCACCGAGCAGGGCTACTCCTACCAGGTGGTCCTCGCCGATGAACGGCAGGCCGGGGAGAAACGGCGTCCATCGTGATCTCGACCTCCTGCAAGCAAAGAGGAGCGTCAGAGCGGCATCCGTCACCTGCCCTCATTCCCGGCGCGAGCCGCCCACCGCCAGATGGCGGCCACGGGCAGGACGTGGAGCCGGGGCCCGAACGGGACGACTTCGCGGCCCAGGTAGAGGAGCACGCCGCGGTGGAACCTCTTCCCGGTCGCCTGCGCCAACGCCTTCAGGCCGCGGAGATGCTCAGCCGCGATGGTCTCGGACGCTTTGACCTCGATGCCCACGAGGCGCCCCGACGGATGTTCCAGGACGATATCCACTTCGTCACCCTGATGCGTCCGATAGTGGAAGAGCCCCGGACGGGCGGCGCTCCAGGCCAGCTGCTTGGTCAGCTCCACGACCACCAAGTTCTCCAGGAGTCCGCCCAGATGCCCCCGATCGGATTTCAGCCGCTCGGCGTCGAGGGCCAGAAGATGCGCCAGGAGGCCCGTATCCGTGAGCAGCGTCTTGGGCGCCTTCGTGAGGCGCTTCCCCAGATTGGCGAACCACGCCGGGAGCGTGCGGAACAGGAAGGTCGCCTCCAGGAGCGTCAGGTATCTCTTCAGGGTGCTCTGGGCCAGGCCGCTGCTGCGGGCCAGGTCGGCGAAGTTGAGCAGCGCCATCGGCCGCGAGGCGAGCAGGGAGAGAAGACGGGGCAGCGCCGAAAGGTCCTCGATGCTGGACAGATCCCGGACGTCGCGCTGGAGGATCGACGTGAGGTACGAGCCGAACCAGGCCCGACGCCGGTCCTCCGAGGCCTTCTCGAGCAGCTCAGGGTACCCTCCGCGCAGGATGCGCGGGATAACGTCCCGATCCCCGGCGGAGCCCCTGGGAAGAGACGGCGTCGTGTCCCCGAAAAGAGCGTCGACGAACCCCTCGACGACCCCCTCGATCTCTCCCAGCGAGAGCGGCCAGAGAGTCAGGATCTCCATCCTCCCGGCCAGGGACTCCGAGAGTCGGGGAAGCAGCAGAACATCCGCCGATCCTGTCAGCAGGAATCGGCCCGGACGCCGGTTGCGATCCACCGAGACCTTGATCGCGGGGAACAGCTCCGGAACCCGCTGGACCTCGTCGAGAACCACCGGGCCCTCCAGGCCGGCGATGAAGCCGGCAGGGTCGGCCTTGGCAGCCGCCAGGACGGCGGCATCGTCGAGGGTCAAGTAGCGGGCGGGGCGGGTGGTCTCCGCCACCGATCGGACCAGGGTCGTCTTGCCCGCCTGGCGCGGGCCGTGGATCAGCACCACGGGCCGGTCGTCCAGCGCGTCGAGGAGCGCGGATGACAGGTGGCGCGGGACCATGCTGGAAGGATAACCACTCAATGGATGAAAATCAACCATTTTCTGGCTGATTTTCAGCCAAGACGGATCGCCCCTGCGGGCCAGGCTTTTCGTCTGCGCCCCTCCCCCACCGAACCTGCCTGGCCAGCCACTCGATCGCCCCGGGCGTGTCCTTCCAGGCCTCGCCGATCGCGAAGACCGAATGGAAGTTCAAGCTGCATTCCACGTCCGATATCTGTCCTTCTGCCAATCTGCTGGAGACTCGCAAGGGGAACGGAGGGCCGGCGGCGGGGGATTCAACGGGGCGGAGGGCCGCCGGGGCGGGCCCCAGGCGCACGAGTCTCTGCGCACCCACAACTCCGGAGGGCGCTGGACGCCTGGGGGGGAGCCAGAGGTCGTCGCGTGAACGGAGCCGCGCTATGTGGTGACGATCAGGGCGTCCACGTCGCGGGGGGGAGGGTGCGGGAACGTCGGGCGGCGCCCTCGACGGCAGGCCAAGGCACTCGAGACTCGCGCCGGTGGCCACCGGCCGATGGATGGCGGCGAGCACCCGCAGCGTCCCGCCGCAGGGGCAGCGCAGCGGGTCCGCCTCGAACACCCTGGCGATGAGCCGCGCCCGGGGCCCCGGCGGGACGCAGCCAGCCCGCCGCAGGTGGGCGCAGCGAGGACCGCGAGGACGCTCCGGCGGAGCGTCCGCGGCCGGGGGACGGCGGCGCTCGCGCTGCGACGGGGCCAAGGAGCCCGGCTCGCCGTCGACCGAGGCCGGCCCCGGCCCTGCCCCGGCGGCCAGCCGCGCGCCCGCAGCATCCGGATCACCCGCCGCCGGAACAACTCCTCAGCCACCGTGGCCGGTAGCAGCTCTTCGAGGTGGAGCTGCCGCGCCTGCGGGAGATGGTGCGCGAGGAGTTCCTGAAAGACTTCGAGTGGAAATAGAGATCAGGCGGCGCGCACCTGGCGCTCCAGGACGTCCAGCAGGCAGGCGACCCGCGAAGCGCTCACGGTGAACGGCGGGCAGAGGACGATCGAGGTCCCGTCGCTGCCGGGAAGGAGCCGGATCCCCTCCCCGAGCGCCCCGGTGCAGACCTTCTCGACACGCCGCGCGGCGGGCAGCCTCCGGCCGGACCGGAACTGGATCGCCAGGAGGAGGCCGTGCCCGCGCACGTCCGACAGCGCCTCCGGGTGGGCGTCGCGGATCTCCTCCAGGCGGCCCAGGAGGTAGCGGCCGAGGGAGCGGGCCCGATCCACGAGGCGCTCTTCCTTGAGGATCCGTATCGTCTGCCGCGCCGCCGAGCAGCCGAGAGGGTGCCCTCCGAACGTCAGCCCGTGGTTGAGCCCGGTCCGCCGCAGCTCCTCCCCCCAGGAGCGCTCGAAGACCACGGCGCCGAGCGGCGCGTAACCGCCCGTTACTGCGCGGGCGCGACAGTGGCCAGAGAAATGGCTATACTTCTGGCCAGAGCGGAGAACGTGATCCAGGCAGGGTGAAGACGGCCATGGGCCCGACAGAAATCGACGAGAGGACGGCTGCCGAAGCGGTGAATCGGCTGATCGACGAATACCGCGTCCGGTGCCTCTGGTTTCTGCGGCCGGATTACTACCCGTCCACGTTGGAGGAACAACTACAGGTCCTAGGGTACATCGAGCGCCACGGCGACCGTGAAGCGTTCCGCCGGGCTGCCACGTTGAAGCGATGGCTCTCACCGAACTCCAGCGCGCCGTCTGCCGGCTCTTAGCTGAGAACCGAATCGCCTCGGGCGAGAGCTACGTCGCCGGCGGCGTGGCGCTCAACGAGTTGATTGCGGCCTCGCGCGTCTCGCGGGACGTCGACCTCTTCCACGACACCGATGAGGCGCTGGTGGAGAGCTGGCGCGTCGACAGGCTCCTGCTCGAAGCCAACGGCTTCGAAGTGCTCGTCGTGAGGGAGAGACCTACCCTTGTCGAGGCGGAGGTCGGCGCCGGAGGCAACCGCGTGCGCCTGGAATGGGCGCGAGACAGCGCCTTCCGTTTCTTTCCGCTCCAGCGTCACGAAGAGCTCGGCTTGACCCTCCATCCCTTCGACCTCGCCACGAACAAGGTGCTCGCCTTGGTTGGACGTTTGGAGGCGCGCGACTGGGTCGACGTGATCTCGAGCCATGATCGTCTCCAGCCGCTCGGCTACTTGGCCTGGGCCGCGTGCGCCAAGGACCCGGGCTTCGGCCCGGCGGCGATCCTGGAAGGCGCCGCGCGCTCCGGAAGGTACTCCGCCGAAGAAGTTCGTCAGCTCTCCTTTGCCGGCGAACCACCGGATGCGGCCCAGCTGGCCCGTGCCTGGCATCAGATCCTCGATTCGGCCCGCCAAATCGTCTCCCTCCTTCCACCGGAAGAGGCGGGCACGTGCGTGCTCGACGCGTCCGGAGGGCTCTTCCGGGGCACCCCCGCCGAGCTCCACGGGGCGCTCCGTGGGGGAAGCATCGTCTTTCACCAGGGACGGATCCGTGGCGCCTTGCCCCAGTTGAAAGGATAGGGGATTGTATCTCGCCGCGCGTCGCGTCGGCCGTGGGCGCGGGCCTCGATCCGGGGCCGGGCTCAAGATCTACCGGATCACCGCGGGGTTCAGAATGAAGGCGATCACCCGCAGCGTCCCGCCGCAGGGGCAGCGCAGCGGGTCGACCTCGAACACCCTGGCGATGAGCCGCGCCCGGGGCCCCGGCGGGACGCAGCCAGCCCGCCGC
>JACQNT010000221.1 GCA_016202915.1 Acidobacteriota bacterium | reverse complement strand
CGCGTGAACTGCGCGCGGCCACGGGCGCGGTCCGGGACGCCCCCGCGAGGCGGTGCGGCCGCCACCGCACCGTGGGGCTGGCTCACGCGGACCGGTGGCGCTGCCCCCAGAAACCGCGACTGGCTCATCAAGTTGGCCCGCCGACGGCCCCGCCGCTGCATCAAGTCAGCACGGTATCTTCGGTCACAAAGTTCGCGGCGAAATGTTGTTGCCATCTCATCAATTTTGGAGGATATTTGTCATAGCAGCATTGTTCCGGGAGAGGAGGACTGATGGGGGAGCGGCCCTCCCGGGAGGGTGCCATGACCCTGGAATACAGGATCACCATCGCGGGTGAGACTCACAGGATCCGGGTCGATGTCTCCACGGGGCAGGACGAGTCGGGCGACAAGGAGCTGGAGGCGTTCGTGATCTCCACCGCCTACCTCGAGCACTACGGCTATCTGCCCCGCTTCGTGGTCAACGCTCTGGAATAGTTCCCAGAGCGCGCAGCTCAGGATCGTCCCGGAGATCCTCCTCCTTCAGGAGACCCGCGCGCGACAGGGCCTCGAGCCAGAGCGCGGCCCGCTCCGGGGCGCCCGACCGGACCTCGAGCCGCGCCGCCAGCAACAGCAGGCGCCGGTCCGCCTCGCGCGCGGCCGGGAGCGGCCCGCCGCTCGTCCCGTCGCCGGTCGCCCGTTCCTTCTCCATCCGGTCCAGCGTCCGGCGCCCCGCCTCCCGGGCGACGTCGAGCGCCGCAGCGGCCCTGCCGAGCTTCTCCAGAAGCTCCGCCATCTCGCGCGCCGCCTCGGGGTCGTCCCGGTCGGCCTCGGCCGCGCTGGTGAAGAAAGACAGCGCCGCCGCCTCCTCGCCGTGCCGGGCGTAGAGGCGGCCGAGTTCCAGGAGCGCCGCGGCATCGCGGGGCGAGCGGCGCAGCGCCTCCTGGTAGGCGGCCACCGCTTCCCGCGTCCGGCCCTGCCTGTCGAAAAGGCGCGCCCGGGCCAGGAGCAGGCGGGCCCCTCTCTCCCCGCCGCGGTAGGCCCGGTCGATCAGGCGCGCCGCCTCCTCCAGGTCCCCGTCCTCCAGGAGGAACGACCCGCGGGCCCCGACCGCGGGCAGGTATTCGGGGTCCGCCGCCAGCGCCCTGTCATTGGATGCACGGGCCTCGCCGATCCGCCCCTGGCTTTCAAGAGACTGCGCGTGGTGATGCAGCAGCCAGGGGTTTCGCGGCAGCCTCTCGAGGGCGCGCCCGTAAAAGAACTCCGCGCCGCGCGGGTCCTCCGTCACGCGGAAAAACTCCCCGAGGGCGATCTCGCGGATCGGCGGCCCGCCGAAGGGGCTCGCCCGGAGCTCCCGGGCGAGATCCTCATACACCTCCCGGCGGTCACGGCCGGGGCGGAACGGGGCCTCCGCGGCCTGCCGGGCGGAGACGATGTCGGCCCGCAGATAGACAGCGCCGCCCGCGTCCAGGTGGGCCAGGGTCCAGCCGTTCCCGCGCGCCAGGTAGGACAGAAGGGCCCTCCCCTCCAGGGCGCGCTGGTGCGGCCAGAGGACGGCGGTGATCTGGTAGCGTCGCACCGCCCCCTCGAAGGCCTCGGCGTCGGTGACCGCCTTCAGGTAGGTCTCCAGGATGCCCCCAACGTAGGGGTCGTTGCGGCCGTCGATGAACACCCCCCGCCCTCCGCCCCAGGCGTGGATCAGGTAGCCGCCGATCGACAGGCTGTGGAAGACGTTTCCCGGGATCCTTGATTCGGTCACGAAGCGCGCCGCTTCCTCGGGGAAATAGTGCGGGATCGTTCCGATCCCCCACCAGCGCTCGGTCGGCGGGCGCAGGAAAAAGCGGTTCGAGACCACGTCGAACGTGAGGAAGAGGCACAGGGCGGCCAGGAAGACTGGCACGAGGGCGGCGGCGCGGCGGCGCGCCGCCGGCCAGCGCGCGGTCCGCCAGGCGGCCGCGGCCCCGGCGGCGTTGCGCAGCAGCAGCGGCGTCACGGCGATGGCGAAGATCGGGATGTTCCGCCGCGCCCGCAGCGCGGCGTACAGCGCCGCGCCCGCGACCAGGACCTCGAACAGCCGGACCCTGCCGGCGTTCAGCAGCAGCGCCAGCGCGGCCAGGAAGACGAGGATCCAGAAGGCGACGATCGAGGCGGTCACGGGTCGGCTGGAGAGCGTCGGCTGGAACTCGGCTATCGTCCTCGACACGAGGCTCACGCCGCCGAGGTGGCCGAAGAACTGCTCGAGTGGCAGGCGCAGGGCCGCCGCGCCGTACGGATTGACGAGAGAGGCGAGAGCCGCGGCCGCGAGGGCGACCAGGAGGTCGATGGGGCGATCCGGGTCGCGCCTCGCCTCCGGGGAACGCCAGTGCTCGGCCGCCGCCGCCACCAGGGCGAGGGACAGGAGCGCGGGACCCAGCATGAACAGCCCCTGGACGTTGGCCCAGACCACGTGAACGGCGGGCAGAGCGATCCACAGGATCCTGCGCCGTTCGCGGCGCGTCCCGGCGGCCAGGGCGCGGTCGAGGGCCGAGAGGACGATCGCCAGCAGGATCCACGAGACGACCTCCGGCCGCGTCAGGAAGCGCTCCTGGCACGCCAGGCCCGCGACGACGAGGACTCCCAGGACGGCGGAGTTCCCGGCCAGACGGCGGCCGCGGACGTAGAGGATGGCGAACAGGGCCAGGACGAGCGCCGCCGCGACCGCGGTCAGGGCTCGCAGCCCCCCCCGCGCGTGAATCCCGGCAAGGGCCGCCTGGAAGAGCCAGTGGATGTCGATCCAACGCTGGCCGGGGACGGTGTAGGAAAACGGGTCGGCGCGCGGGACGGTCCCGGTCCTGAGGATCAGGTCGCCGCTGGCGAGGTGCCACCAGAGATCGGTGTCGGTGATCCTGGTCAGGCAGAGGGCGCCGACGAGCGCGAAGAAGGCGAAGGCGGCGAGTACCCCGGCGACGCGGACCGCGCGCCCCGCCGGCGCCGCCGCCCCGGGGCCGCCGCCTGCCGCCGCCGGCTCTCCTTCCGCTCCCGCCCCGCCGCCCGCCGCCCCCATCGGAACTCCCTCCGCCGAAGCCGCCGCGCCCGTGTGATAGGGTAATAGATCAGCGCCCGGTCCCGTCGCTCCAGGAGGCGAACATGCCCGAACGCGGCTCGCTCGATGCCCTGTTCTGGAAGGCGATCCTCTTCGCCGGCGTCCTGTGGGTCCTCTCCAGGAGCCCCAACTTCGTGGTGATCGCCCTCCTGGCGCTCATCCTCGCCGCGGCGATGATGCCGGTCGCGGACGCCCTGGAGCGACGCCGTGTCCCGCGCCCCGTGACGGTGGGCGCGATCTACCTTGTCGGCGTCGGCGCCCTCGTCCTGTGCATCGCGCTCCTGGTGCCGGTCGTCGTCGACCAGGGCCAGCAGATCGCCGCGAAGTCGCCGGCCTACCGCCAGAAGATCGGCGGCTGGGTCGAGTCGGCCCGCGCCCTCCTGGGCCGCTGGGGCGGCGCCGGGAGGATCACGGCGCCGGAGATCGGGCTGGAGGAGATCGGGCCGGTCGCGCAGGATCTGCTCCGCCGCTCCCTCGCGGCCACGCGCGGCATCTTCACCGGCGCGGTCGGCGCGTTCTTCTCCCTGTTCGTGGCGGGATACGCCGTGGTGGACAGGGACCGGATCGCCAGGGGCCTCCTCGCCTTCGTCCCGCCGGGGCGGCGCAAGGAGGCG
>JACQNT010000215.1 GCA_016202915.1 Acidobacteriota bacterium | reverse complement strand
GTCTCCGGCGGTGGCCGAATCGTCGCCGGGTCGCGCCCCCGAATTTGACCGGCTCCTGGCGCGGCACTGTCTCGCTCCGCTGGCACGTGGTCGACTCACGACGCTTCAGGTGAATGTCGGGAAACTCTGCAACCAGGCCTGTCACCACTGCCATGTCGAAGCAGGCCCGAATCGAACCGAGATCATGCCCGCGAGAGTGGCCTGGCGCGTGCTCGAGCTGGTCGCCGCGAGCCCCGGCATCGAGGTCCTCGACCTCACGGGCGGCGCACCGGAGCTCAATCCCGGCTTTCGACCGCTGGTCCGCGGCGCGCGTGGGCTCGGGCGGCAGGTCATCGACCGTTGCAACCTCACCGTCCTGTTCGAGCCGGGACAGGAGGATCTGCCCGAGTTCCTGGCCGCCTTGCAGGTCCACATCATCGCCAGCCTCCCCTGCTATCGGCCCGAGAACGTCGAGAAGCAGCGCGGCCGCGGGGTCTTCGACCGAAGCATCCAGGCGCTGCGCCGTCTCAACGCGCTCGGCTACGGCCGGCCGGAGTCGGCGCTGAAGCTCGATCTGGCCTACAACCCCGGCGGTGCGTTCCTGCCACCGCCCCAGGGCCGGCTCGAAGCCACGTACAAGAGGGAGCTCGGCCGCTCCTTCGGTATCGAATTCGGCCGTCTCCTGACTCTCACGAACATGCCTCTCAACCGTTTCGCCGCGTTTCTCGAGAGGACCGGTCAATACGGCGCCTACATGGGGCTGCTCGTGAACCATTTCAATCCTGGAACCGTGGCCGAGCTCATGTGCCGTTCCCTGGTCAGCGTGGGCTGGGACGGCCGACTCTACGACTGCGACTTCAACCAGATGCTGGAGATCGAGATCGGCGCTGCGACCGACTCCGGCATCCGGACGATCTGGGATCTTCGCGCGCTCGACGCGCTCGCGGGGCGCCGCATCGCCACCGGCAAGCACTGCTTCGGCTGCACCGCAGGCGCCGGATCGAGCTGCTCGGGAGCACTCCAATGAGCCGCGGCATTCTGGCCTTGCGCCGGGAAGGCGTGCGGACTCGACCTTTCCGGGGAGGATCGATCCCGGCGTGAAGACCTTTCGCGAGATCGAGACGACGGCTTCGGGGCTCGTGTGTCCGGACTGCGGCACCTGCTCCCTCTCGGTACTCCTGCGATGCGACTTCTCGGATCGGGAATGCCTCACGGTGGCGTCCTGCCACCACTGCGGCAGGCAGTTCGATGCCGGGCTCCTGCCCACGTATCTGGAGCAGTACGAGGCTCTCCAACGGGTCGCGGAGACCGAGCCGTGTCCCGCCTGCGCGGGCCGGCAGCGGACCGTCCGGTCCCTGTGCAACCGTGCCGCCAGGCAGTGCCACTTCCTGCTCGCCTGCAGCGCGTGTGGCCATGTCCGTCCCGCTTGAACCGGGGAATCCGGTGCCGGCCCAGGCTGGGGAGTTGGTCCTGGGCGGCGGGGGGAGCCTGGGGGCCATATACGACATCGGCTGCCTCGCCGCCCTGGAGCGGGAAACGCCGGGAGGCATGCCGGCCTTTGACCTGTTGGATGTGCTGGCCGTCGCGGCGGCGCGCGGCCCGATTTTGTCCCGCCTCTTCTGGGCGGCGTCGCGCGCGCCCGCCTTGCGCGCCTCGCCCGGGATCGCCTCGGCGCGCCCGATCACGATGGGGGAGAGAGTGGCTCCCAAAACCTCGTCCATGGGGATCCAAGCTTATGAGTGCCTGGAGGGCGCCCGATGCGGCAGTGACTCGCCGCGGGCAGGGGGAAGCCCCCGGACGCCCTCGCCCCTACAGCCTTGGGACTGCGGCATTCGTTACGGGCGATCTGCGGCCGAGGGGGTTCCTACCCCCTCCAATTCCTGAAGCGCCGCAGGAGTTCGCCGGGGAGTTGCGGCGGCACCGTCTCCAGAGGCAACAGGCGGAGCGCCCGGATCGTCATCTTCATCTGGCGGAGGCAGAAGCGACAGTGCCGGCACATGCCGGCGTGCACTTGGAACCTCAGGCGCTGCACCAGAGACAGCTGACCCTCGATGTGGTCGGTGATCAGCTCCGTCAGTTCCCTGCAGGTGAGAATGAGCGCCTACCTCCTCCCGAAGCATTTCTCGAGCGCCCGCCCCGGGCCGGATCGCGCACGACGGAGAGGGACCCGTTAATTGGTCTCACTGAGTCCGGGAATGTTACAGGCCTCCTCCGACCGCTGGGCCTCGATGTGCCGCAAAGGGAATCGAGCGGGCCTCTCGCGCCCCGCGGGTTTTCGCACGGTTCGCGACGATACGAAAGATCCATGTTTTCAGCGCGGAGCGTCCTGCGAAAGCCGGAAGGCCATCGAGCGCAGCCAGCCAGGTATCCTGGACGACTTCCTCCGCGGACGCGGCCTCGCCGACAAAGACGAGGGCGAATCCAAGGAGTTGCCCGTGATGGCCGTGCGCGAAATCGGTCAAGGCCGACTTCTGGCCTCCGTGCGGGGCGGCCGGGCGGCGCACGGAACCGTAACGCAATGCGGACTCGCGAGACATTGAATCGCAGCCGGAGAGCCGGCAGGAGGCGAGGGCGGTGCCGGACGGACCCGAAAGAAGCGTAACCAAAGCGGGCAGGACAGCCTGCGGGGGCCACGGCCGGACCTTCTGCGCCGAAATCCTGGGTCTGGCGGCGGTGGCGCTCGTTCTCGTAGCGCTTTCGACGTGGTGGGTTTCCCGGAAAGGCGGTCGAACGGGAGGCGCCAGCAGCACCCGTCCCTGAATGACACCCGCGATAGGACCGATGCTCGCCACTCTCGTTGGGACCGCCCTCGGGATCGTCCTGACATTCCTTCTCTTCTCCGTCGGGAACTCCAGGGCGCTCGAAGAAAGACACTTCCTCGGCCCCCCGCCACCCCTCTCCACAGAGGGTCTGAACCGGGACGAGCGGGCCATTGTCCGGGCGTTCGAGCGCGTGAACCACGCGGTGGTCGTCCTGGAGACCGAGGAAACGGACATCGCGCAGGAAGACGAGGCGCTCGTCCTCGCGCCAGGCCGGGGACTCGGGTCCGGAGTGGTGATCTCGGACGAGGGGGAGATCCTCACGGCGGCCCACGTGGTGAGCGGCGTCCGGAATGCGAAGGCCTGGCTTGTCGACGGCTCCGAGGTCGGCGTCGACATCGTTTTTGCCGACACGGCCTCCGACCTCGCGGTCCTCCGACTGGTCGGGCAGCACCCGCCTCTACATCGCCAAGATCCCCCACACCCGCCGCTGGCGCGTCACCGATCTCCGGCGCCCGGCGATGTCCGCTGCCTTGGATGTCCGGGAGGCAGCCAAGCATACTCTGAACCGGACTTCAATCTTGGGCGGATGAGGGTCTGACCTTGCGGATCTGCTTCGCGAAGATCCCGGGGTCGATGGTCGGCAGCTCGCAGACGCGCCTCTCGCAGACGTAGGCGGTCGCCTTCCCCTCCCGGGCCAGCTTGCCCCCGACCAGAGGCACGATCCGCGAAAGAGCCGCGAGCTGCTCCCCCTCGGAGACCACGACCAGAATGCGGTTGGGGACGAACGCGCGGCGGAGCTCGGCCAGCAGCGGCTCGGCGCCGTCGGGCCCGGGCGGCGTCACGATGATGATCTCTTTCGGCGTATCGAGCTGAAAATCGACCGCCAGGAGCATCTCGGACAAGGCTGAGGGTGACCGCTCCAGGACCGGCTCGAACGCCTTGAAGGCGCGCTCGGCCCGCCGCCGGTAGCGGTCGTTGGTGGTGAACTCGTGCAAGCGCAGCAGGTTCATGAGCGCGACCGAGTTTCCCGAGGGCTCGGCGCCGTCGTAGGCCGGCTTCTCGCGCGCCAGGAGGGCCTCGTGGTCGCCGCTGGTCATGAAAAAGCCGCCGCCGGTCCTGTCCTCGTACTGTGACTCCAGCACCGCGTCGAGGGCGATCGCTTCTTCGAGCCAGCGCCGCTCGCCCGTCGCCTCGAACAGATCCAGCAGGCCGGCCGTCAGGAACGCGTAGTCATCGAGATAGGCGTTGTGGCGCGCCCCGCCGTCCTTGTAGCTGCGCAGAAGCCGGCCGTCGCTTTGGAGATTCCGGAGCACGAAATCGGCCGCGCGCGCGGCGACCCGGGCGTGCCGCTCCTCCCCCAGGACCAGCGCGGCGCGGGCGTTCCCCGAGATCATCAGGCCGTTCCAGGCCGCGAGGATCTTCTCGTCCCGGAGCGGGACCGGCCGCTCCGCCCGGACCCGGTAAAGCGACTCGCGCGCCTCGTCGAGGATGGCCCCGAGCCTTCGCGGGTCAAGCTTGAGTTCCCTCGCCAATTCGGGAAGGGGCCGGGGCACATGGAGGATATTCCTGCCCTCGAAGTTTCCCTGCGCGGTGACGCCGTAGCAGGAAGAGACGATGCGCGCGTTCTCCTTGCCGAGCGCCTTCTCGATCTCCGCCGGGGTCCAGGTGAAGAAGTACCCCTCCTCGCGATGGCCGCACGGGACAAGGCTGTCGGCGTCGGTGGCGGAGTAGAACGCCCCCTCGGGGGAAGTCATGTCGCGCTCGACGTAGCGCAGGATCTCCCGCGCCACGCGGGCAAAGCCTTCCCTGCCGGTCGCCTGGTATCCCTCAAGGTAGGCGACCGCCAGCAGGGCGTTGTCGTAAAGCATCTTCTCGAAGTGCGGGACGAGCCAGCGGGAGTCGGTCGAGTAGCGATGGAACCCGCCGCCCACCTGATCGTACATCCCCCCCGCAGCCATCTTCTCGAGCGACATGGCCGCCATCTCGAGCGACTTGCGGTCGCCCGTGCGCCGTTGGTGGCGCAGCAGGAAGCGGATCGGCAGGCTGCTGGGGAACTTCGGGGCCCCCTGCAGGCCGCCGTGCGCCGCGTCATAGCGCGCCCGGTAGAGCTCCGCCGCCGCGCGCAGGACGTCGGCTCCGGGCAGGCTGCCGCCTCCCGGCGGAGGGGCCAGGCGCTGCCGGATCGCCTCCGCCAGCCCGGCGGCCGACTGCGCGACCCGGTCCGGCTGCTCGTCGTAGATCGCCCGCAGGCGCCCCAGCAGCGTCAGGAAGCCGAGGCGCGCGCCGCGATCGCCGTCGCGGGCCGGGAAGTAGGTGCCGCCATAGAACGGCTTGCGATCCGGCGTCAGCCAGACCGTCATCGGCCAGCCGCCGCCTCCGGTCAGCGCCTGCACGGCGCTCATGTAGATCGCGTCCACGTCGGGACGCTCCTCGCGATCGACCTTGATCGCCACGTAATTCTCGTTCATGAAGCGGGCGATCTCCTCGTCTTCGAACGATTCCTCCTCCATGACGTGGCACCAGTGGCAGGTGGAGTAGCCGACGCTCAGAAGAACCGGCCGTCCGATCCGCCTGGCGGTCTCGAACGCCTCGTCCCCCCAGGGGTACCAGTCGACCGGATTGTGGGCGTGCTGCAGCAGGTACGGGCTCGAGGACAGGAAGAGGCGGTTGGTGTATTTCGCGCGGCCCTCGGGGCGGAGGTGCCGCGTGCGCGGCCTGTAGGCCCGGCCCATCTCCTCGAGCCGGGCCTCGAACCGCTCCAGAAGCTCCTGCGGGTGCAGGGCGGCGCCGGGGAGCCGGTCGCTCATCTTCGGAAGACCCACGGCCGGTCCAGCATCGGTCTCCGAGGCCTCGCCGCCGGTTGCGGCTGACCGGCGGCCGGGGGAGGAGTTGGCCCTCGCGCAGGCGCCGAGAATAAGGAGGGCCAGGGCGCCGGCCGCGCCGCGCGCGCCCGCCATCCGGCCCGAGGTCACTCAGGATTCCCCGGGCCGGCCGGCGCGGCCGGGCCGGTCGGTGCCGCCGGCGGGGCGGCCAGGTCGGCGGGCGCGAGGGGACCGACCTGAGACCTCAGCCGGACCTGGGCCTGGTTGTAGTCGACGAGCGCGGCGACCTCGGAGAGGCGGGCCTGCTCGAGCGCCTGCTCCGCCTGCAGCACCTCGATCGCGAGCGCAGCGCCGTTCCGGAAGCGGACCTGGCTGATGCGCAGCGCGCTCCTGGCGGCCTCCAGGGCCTGGCGCGCCTTGAGCGTTCGGGTCGCGGCCGTGCGCGTGTCGATCAGCGCCCCCTCCACGTCCGTGCGCACGTCCTGCTCGGCCTGGCGCAACGCCAGGGCGGCATCCTCCGTCCGGGCGGAAAAGGTCCGGATCCCCCGCATTCCGCCGACCGACACGGTCCAGGTGGCCGACACGCCGTAACGCCGGAGCTCCGAAAGATCGCCGTAGCGCTCGCCGGTGGCTCCATCCTGGTAGAACACCTCGAGCCGCGGCGCCGCCAGCCCGGCGATGGCGCCCGCCCGGTCGGAGCGCACCGCCTCCAGTTCTTCGCGCGCCGCGGCGATCTCCGGCCGCCACGCCAGCGCCCGCTCGATCAGAGGCCCCGGATCGTCGTCGGGACTGACCAGGGTCTTTTCCTCGACCGCGTCCTCGCGGGGGCTCAGCACGACCGAGGGGTCGAGATCCAGCGCGGCCGCCAGGTTGATCGAGGCCCGCCGGAACCGGCGCTCCGCCTGGAGCAGCCGTTGCTCGGCGTTCGCCAGCTCGACCCGCGCCCGTTCGGCGTCGTCGCCGCGCCCCAGCCCCTGGCGCAGGAGCACCTCGGTGATGCGGAGCAGATCGCGGGCGTCCTGGACCGCCAGCCGGGAGATCTCCACCCCCGCCTTCTCCTCCAGCAGTTCGTAGTAGAGCTCCGCGACGCGCACCAGCACCAGGCGGCGCACCGCCTCCTCCTGCGCGCGGGCGCTCCCGGCCCTGCGGCCGGCCGCCGACGCGCCGAGCCACGCCTCTCCGGGGTTGAGGCCGAAGGCCAGCCGGCCGAACGGCGCGGCGGCGCGGAAATCGACGTCCCGGAAGTCGCCGAACGACCCCTGCACCTGGCCGTCTGTCCGGCCGATTCCGGCGGACGCGGTCAAGTCCGGGATCCAGGCGAGGCGCGCCTCGGCCGCCTCCCCCCCGGCGATCCGGGTCCGGGCGCCGGCGCGGCGCCCCTCGAGGCTCTGTCGCTCCGCGAGCGCCAGCACCTCGGCCAGGTCGATCGGGCGCCGCGTCTCCTCTTCCGAGAGGTCCTTCGGCATCGCGGATTCGGGGTTCTCTGGCGCTGCCGTGAAAGGATCGGCCGGCTCCGCGGAGACCGGGACGGGCCCGGCCAGGAGCAGGAACGCGATCGCCACGACCGCCCGGGGCCTCATGGGCCCCCTCCGCCCCCTGCGGGCGATGAGTCCGCGAGGCGGATCGGGACGCCGTCGCTCAGCGGCCCCGACGCTTTCGAGATGATCGCCTCGCCGCCGGTCAGCCCGGAGACGATCTCGATGGCGTTGCCATCGTCCGCGCCGCAGACGACGCTCACCCGCCGCGCCCGGCCGTCGTCGGCCACGAAGACATGGGCCCGCTCCTTCTCGAAGTGCAGGTGGGCCGGCGCCAGGGTCAGGACGTGTTCCAGCCTCTCGAGCTCCAGGGCGATCCTCCCGAACATCCCGGGCACCAGGATCCCGTCCGGGTTGGCGATGAGCACTTCGGTGCGCATGGTGCGGGTCGCCGGATCGAGGGCGCGCGAGAAGCGGCTCACCGTGCCCTGGAAAGCCCGGCCCGGCAGGGCATCCACGCGGAGGGACGCCGCGCTCCCCTCGTGGACCCGCGCCGCGTCGGTCTCCGGGACGTCCACCATGGCCCGCAGCTTTGAAGCGTTCACGATGCGAACGATGGGCGACGGCTTCGACCCGGTGCCCGCGGTCACGAGCGCCCCAGGATCCACGAACCGCTCCGTGATGCTGCCGTCGAACGGGGCGGTGATCCGGCTGTACGCCAGCAGCGTTTCCAGCCGCGACAGGTCGGCGCGGACCACGAGGAGACGCGAGCCTGCCGCGGCCAGGGCGGCGCGCGACGCCTCCAGCTTCCCGGACGCCAGGTCGACCTCCTGCTCGGTCACCGCTCCCGGTTCCTCCTCCAGGACGGCCCGCAGGCGGTTGAGGGTGATCTCCTGGAGTCGCACCTCTGCCTCGGCCTTCTCCACCTCCGCCTTCGCCTGCTGCGCCTGGGCCTGCAGTTGGGCCTGCTCGTCCTGCATCTCAGGGATGTCCAGGACCGCGAGGAGCCGCCCTTTCCGGACGCGGTCGCCGCGATCGACCCGGATCGACTTGAGATAGCCCGAGGCCTTCGCGTACAGCACCGCCTCCTCCCACGGCTCGAGCGTCGCTACGGCGTCGAGACGGCGCACGACCGTGCCCCTGACGGGCCGGGAGATCTCGACGACCAGCGGCGGGCCGGCCTCGGTGGCGGGCGCCTGCGAGTTCCTGGCGTTCGTGCGCTCGCAGGCGAGGATGCCCAGCATGGCCGCGGCGAGCGGCAGGACCCGCCGGATCGCCGATCCGCGGACTCTCATGCCTGGGTTTCCCTCACTCTGGGAGCACGCTTCAGATAGGTATAGAGCACCGGAACGGTGAAGAGGCCGAGCATCATGGAGACGGCCACCCCGCCGATGACCGCCCGGGCCAGCGGCGTGGTCGCCTGCCCGGGGGTCAGGGCCAGCGGCGCCAGGGCCAGCACCGCCGCGAGCGTAGTCATCAGGATCGGGCGGAGGCGCACCCGGCCGGCCGACTCAACCGCCTCCCGCGCGGACATCCCTTCCGCCAGACGACGGTTCGCAAGATCGACCAGGAGGACGCTGTAGGACACCGCGATGCCGACGACCATGATGATTCCCATGAACGACTGGATGTTCAGCGTGGTGCCGGTCCCCCAGAGGATCCAGATGACACCGAGCAACCCCAGAGGCACGGCCGCCATGATGATCAGCGGGTCCCGGAACGAGCGGAACTGGACCACCATGACCAAGTACAGCAGGCTGACCGCCAGGATCAGCCCGAACCCCATGTCGGCGAACGATTCCTTCATGCTGGCCACCTCGCCTCGCGTCCGCACGGCGTAGCCCGGCGGCACCTCGACGCCGGCGATGGCCCGCTCGACGTCGGCGGCGACCGAGCCGATGTCGCGCCCGTCGACGTTGGCGTACACATCGATGACGCGCGTGATGTTCACATGGCTGACCTCGGCCGGCGCCACGGCCCGCTCGAAGGTGGCGATGTTCCGGAGCAGCACCGGGGAGCCGTTGCTCGCGCCGGTCAGCGGGATGTTCTTGAGGGTGTCCAGGTCCTGGATCGCCTCCTCGCCGTACTGTGCCCCCAGGAAGTAATGGTTGCCATTGCGATGGTCGAACCAGAAGGAGGGGGCGAAGTTCACGCTCGAGTTCAGGGCCGTGACGACGTTCTTCACCACCTCCTCGTTGGTCAGGCCCAGGTAGGCGGCCTTGACGCGGTCCACGTTGACCTTGATCTGCGGGAAGTCCTGCCGCTGCTGGATGCGCACATCCACCGCGCCCGGGACCGCCGCCACGCGCCGCCGGATCTCCTCGGCGATCGGGTACGAGACCTCCAGCGACCGCCCCTCGACCTGGATGTTGATCGGCGAGGGGAGGCCGAAGTTGAGCGCCGCCGTGATCAGCCCTCCGGTGTCGATGGCGAACTCGGCGCCCGGGAGCTTCCTGGTGAGCTCGGCGCGCAGCGCCCGGGCGTACTCCTGGCTGCTGCGGCTGCGGTCGTCGGAGAGCTGGATGTTCAGGAAGGCGTCCATCGGCCCCGAGTTGGGGGTGTAGGCCGCGGGCCAGTCGAGCAGGACGCCGAGGTTCGAGATCAGGCGCACGATCTCGCGGCCGGGGATGATGCCGCGGACCATCTCCTCGACCCCCGCGACGAGATCCTCGGTTCTCTCGATCCGCAGTCCGGAGGAGCCGCGCACGCGGACGGTGATCTGCCCGGAATCGACCTGCGGGAACAGCTCCTGGCCTATGAAAGGGTAAAGCCCCGACGACGCCACGAACAGCCCGATGACCAGCGCCAGCG
>JACQNT010000214.1 GCA_016202915.1 Acidobacteriota bacterium | reverse complement strand
GCTGGAGGCCGGGCTCCTGGAGCGCCGCGGGATCGAGGGAGGCCGCCCGGGCGCCTTCGTCCTCGCCCTCACGGTCGAGGGCGTCGCCGTCATGCGCGCCGAGCGCCGGCCGTTGCTGGCGCTGCCCCGGCCGTTGGCCGGAGGGCGACCGGCCGCGGGGACGCGGATGGCCCTCAGAACGCTGCCGGACGCCGGGAGGCCGCCGGACGCTCCGGAGCCGGATGCCGGCCTGCTCGCCCGCCTCCGGGAGTGGCGTGCGGCGGAGGCGAAGCGCCGGGGCGTTCCGGCGTACGTGATCTTCCACGACACGACGCTTGCCGCGCTGGCCGCGCGGAGGCCTCGCGACCGCGACGGACTGCGCGCCGTCAAGGGGGTCGGTCCGGCGAAGCTCGAGGCCTACGGCGAGGCGCTGCTGCACGTGCTGGCCGGGGACGCCCCTGAGACCGGCGCTGCCCGATTGCGGCCTCGCCGGGACGGGAATGATGGTGCGCCGATCGGTGTTCGGTCAAAGCCACGGAACTGATGGGGCGCGCTCTATAGAGGCGCGCCTTCGCGCTCCTGCTGGGGCGCGATGCCTCTGAGCCATCTGACGGCCTTCGCCACTGTCTTGTCGGTGACACCGAGCCGCCGCGCGATCGCGGTGAGAGTGAGGCCAGGTTGTTCCAGGTCAACGGCCTTGCGGGCGATCCGTTGATAGGCCGGGGGAGGATAGGTATCCAGCAGGGCCAATTCGCAGAGCCCCTCCCCCACAGTTCAAATTCTTTGCGTCCGGGTCCACCACTTCTCCCCGTTACACATCCGTCTGCTCATGTGCCTCGTGCCCGGGACGTCGCGGAAGTATTTGGATCGCCCCTCCTCCCTGGCCCGCCTGATCGCGGCCCTGCGGCGCTCGCCGGTCACGGCGCTCCTCGGCCCGCGGCAGTGCGGGAAGACAACGTTAGCCCGCATGCTCGGCAGAAACCGCCGGCTGATCTACTTCGACCTCGAACACGAGGCGGACCGGAGCAGGCTCCAGAACCCCGGCCTGGTCCTTGGGCCCCTTCGCGGGACCGTCGTCCTGGACGAGGCGCAACGGGTGCCCGAGGTGTTCAGTGCATTGCGGGTGCTCGTGGATCGCCCCGGGAACAGAGCGAGATACCTCATCCTCGGCAGCGCGTCGCCATCCCTCGTCCGGGGTGTTTCGGAGAGCCTGGCGGGACGCATGGAGTTCGTGGAATTGGCCGGGTTCGCCCTCAGCGAGATCGGCCTGGAGTCATGGGAAAGACTGTGGATCCGAGGCGGTTTTCCGCGCTCGTTCCTGGCACGCTCCGATGCGGATAGCCTTGCCTGGCGGGAGAGCTTCATCCGGACCTTTCTGGAACGCGACGTACCCCGGTTGGGCATTGCCGTCCCGGCGCCGGCAATGCGTGGCTTCAAGTGTACGTGCGCGACTCGGGAATCCTGCACAGCCTACTGGGTCTTACCGACCGCCACAGCGTTCTCGGACATCCCCAGGCCGGCGCCTCCTGGGAAGGCTTTGCTCTCGAACAGACCCTCGGAGCGATCCTCCCTGATGACGCGTATTTCTGGTCAACTCACGGAGGCGCCGAGCTGGATCTGTTCCTCATCCACGGGGGGCATCGGTTCGGGTTCGGATTCAGGCTCACCGACGCTCCGAGGGTGACCCGGTCCATGCGAGCCGCCCTGGAGGACCTCCGACTGAGACATCTCTGGGTGATCCACGCCGGCGCGAACGCCTTCCCGATCGACGCGAGGATCGCCGCTTGGCCCCTCAGGGACATAGCCCGTATCCCCAGAGAGATCCACGCCGCTGGCCGCCGTCGATGATGAAGTGAACCTCGGAGGGGGCCGGCATGCCATGCCGATCTCTTTCCGCCTCGAGTCCCTGGCGGTCCGCCCGCCCGCTCCGCGCAAGGGCTGGCGGCCACGCACAGGATCCTGTCAGGCGGTAGAAAGCCCGCACCGGAGCCAGGATCCCCGCTCTCAGAGCGCGCGTCACAGAGCGATTCGACGCAGCCGCAGGGCGTTCGCGATCACCGACACGGAGGAGAAGCTCATGGCGGCGCTGGCGATCATCGGGCTGAGGAGCAGGCCGAATGCCGGATAGAGCGCCCCTGCGGCGATCGGAACGCCCAAGGCGTTGTAGACGAAGGCGAAGAACAGGTTCTGGCGGATGTTGCGCAGCGTTCCTCTGCTGAGGCGCCGCGCGCGGACGATTCCCTGCAGGTCCCCCTTCACGAGAGTGATCGCGGCGCTCTCCATGGCGATGTCGGTGCCGGTGCCCATCGCGATGCCCACATTGGCGGCGGCCAGTGCGGGAGCATCATTGATCCCATCTCCCGCCATGGCGACGACGTGGCCCTGCGCCTGCAGCCGCCCGACCACCTCGCTTTTCCGGTCCGGGAGGACCTCCGCCTCCACCTCGCTGATCCCGAGGCGACGGGCGACCGCGTCCGCGGTGGTGCGATTGTCCCCGGTCAACATCACGATGCGCACGCCTCCAGCCCTGAGGTCCTGGAGGGCCTTATGGGTCGTGGGCTTGACGGGGTCGGCAATCCCCAACAGGCCCGCCAGGCGGCCCCCGACCGCGAGGAAGACGACCGTCTGCCCCTCGTGCCGCAGCTCGTCGGCTTTCTGAGAGAGGGGACCAGGCTCCACCTCCTCCTGGCGGAGCAGCAGCTCGTTGCCGAGGGCCACCCGCCGGCCGTCAACGGCGCCGACCACACCCTTCCCGGTGAGGGACGAAAACTCCTCCGCGCGGCCCGGGGTCACTCCTCGGTCCTCGGCGCCCGCGACGATCGCGGCCGCGAGGGGGTGCTCGCTCCCCCGTTCGAGGCTCGCGGCGAAACGCAGCACCGTCTTCTCATCCATGTCTGCGGCCGGCAGGACGGTGACCACCCGCGGCTTTCCTTCGGTCAAAGTCCCCGTCTTGTCGACCACGAGCACATCGACCTTCTCGAAGAGTTCCAGCGCCTCCGCGTCGCGGACCAGGACCCCCGCCCGGGCGCCCCTGCCCGTGCCGACCATGATGGACATCGGGGTGGCCAGGCCGAGGGCGCAGGGGCACGCGATGATGAGGACCGCGACCGCGTTCACGAGGGCGTGCGCCAGCCTCGGCTCCGGTCCGATCATCCCCCACGCGAACGCGGTCAGCACCGCCACCGCGACCACGGTCGGCACGAACCATGCGGATACGCTGTCGGCGAGTCGCTGGATCGGGGCACGGCTTCTCTGCGCCTCGCTCACGCGCTGGACGATCTGCGCCAGAAGAGTGTCCTGGCCCACGCGCTCGGCGCGGATCACGAGGGTCCCGGTCTGGTTGACCGTGCCGCCGGTGACCCTGGCGCCCCCGGTCTTCTCGTTCGGTATCGGCTCGCCGGTGACCATCGACTCATCCACGGCGCTGTGGCCCGACAGCACGGTGCCGTCCACCGGGACCTTCTCCCCCGGGCGCACCCGCAGAGTGTCCTCGACCCGCACCTCCGCGAGAGCCACGTCCTCCTCCCGGCCGTCGGGGGTGACGCGGCGCGCGGTCCTGGGGGCGAGTTCCAGGAGGGCCCTGATGGCGCCGGACGTGGCCTGCCGCGCCCGCAACTCGAGCACCTGGCCCATGAGGACGAGCGTCGTGATGACGGCGGCCGCTTCGAAGTACACGTGGACGCGGCCATCATGCGCCCGGAAGCCGTGCGGCAGGACGTCGGGGAACAACGTGGCGAACACGCTGAACAGGAAGGCCGCGCCGGTCCCCAGCGCTATGAGCGTGAACATGTTCAGGTGACGGCTCACGATCGAGGCCCAGCCCCGCTCGAAGAACGGCCACCCGCCCCACAGCACCACCGGCGCGGAGAGGGCCAGTTGAAGCCAGTTCGCCCACGGGCCGGAGAGCGCTCTCACAAGCGGCCGCCCCGGCAGCATGTCCGACATGCCGAGGAGGAAAACGGGCGGCGAGAGCGCCAGGCTCACCCAGAACCGGCGCGTCATCGCCCGCAGCTCGGGGTCCGGTCCCTCCTCCAGGGTCACGGTGCGCGGTTCGAGGTCCATGCCGCAGATCGGGCAACTGCCCGGCCCATCGCGCACGATCTCCGGATGCATCGGGCAGGTGTACATCGCGGCCTCCGGGTCATGGCTGTCCTGCGCCTGCTCCAACAATACCTCAGACCCGCCCGTGGTCGGCGGCCTGTCGGAAGCTCAGAACACCCAGGCGCGGCCGATCTTGAAGAAGAAGGTCCGGTCGGTCCGCGTCAGGGGGACCTCCTCGAGACCGATCTCCTGGAAGGCAGCGCGGCTGTCGGTGTAGCCGACGAAGATGGCCGTGAGCGGGTTGATCTTGTACGAGAACAGGAGCTGGGCGAAGAGATCCCGGCTCTCGGGGAGAAGATCGCACGAAGGCACGGGACCGGGCGGAGACCCTGACGTGGCGCACTCCGGATACAGCGACACGCCGCGCTCGACGTGCGTGTACTGGACGATGGCCCGCAGGAAGGCCCTCAGGCTCATCTGGTAGGTCATCCGGAGCTCGGACAGTTCGGCGCGGAAGAGCCGGCCCTCGTCCCTGTGCAGCTGTCGGGCCTCGTGGGAGAGGTTGATCCGCAGGTGGCGGCCCGGCTCGAGCCTGAGGAAGGGCGCGAGCCGGGTCTCGTCGCCCTGGCGTGCGGCGCCCGGGTCGGTCGGATCCACGAACGCGAAGTCGATCTTCTTGCTCCAGCCGCCCTCCAGGCCGAACCGGACCTCCTTCGTAGGCTGCATCTCGAAGAAGACGTTGACGAATCCCTGGTCGAGCAGGGCATCCCGGAATCCGCGAAGCCGGTGTCCTCCTCCCACGGAGAGGAAGGACTGCAGCGGGCCCAAAAGCTGCCCCCACGCCTCAATCTCGCGCTCGATGAGGCGCCCCTCCCGGTCCTCGGTCTGGTCGTAGTTGCCCCCGAAGGCGATCCGACTGTACCAGTCGTCCGGGTCGCCCCAGAAGCGGCGCTCGTAGCCCACCTCGGGCCGGCGGATGTCCACCTGCGGGATGAACCCGAGGTCGGAGCGGAAGTTTTGGCCGAGGTCGCGATACAGGAGGTACACCGACCAGTCGCGCTCGCCGTGGAAGTAGCTGCCGTCGAAGGCGAGATCCGAGAACTTGCCTTGCGGCTGCTCGAAGTCCACTGCCAGAGGATCCGGATAGCGGGTTTCCGAGGCCAGCAATTGCAGGCGGATTGTGTCGGTGTCCCGGGGTCGCAGCAGGGCGTCCACTCCGAGGATGGCGTTGCGGTAGTCCTCTCCCCTCCGCCCCGTCAGGAGGGCCCCTACGGTGCTGCTCCGGCCGAAATCCCGGCGGTACCGGAAGACCGCGCCGGACGCTTCCTGCTGGAGAAGCGTCGCCGAGGAACCCTGGCTGCCCGGGAACAGGAGGTTCGTGACCTCGTCTTGCGCCACGAAGAAGCCCAGAGCGTTGCGGCCTTCCTTGCCCGACAGCTTGAGACCCCAGGCCGGATCGATCACGGTCCGCGTGTAAACCACACGGAGCGGTGTGTCGAAGAAGTCCGACCCCTCCAGGAAGAAAGGCCGCTTCTCCGGGAAAAACAGCGCGAACTGCTCGTTGACGTCGAGCTGCGCCACGTCGGCCTCCACCTGCGAGAAGTCGGGATTGACCGCCCCGCTCAGCGTGAGGTTGGGCGAGAGACCCCACCGGGCGGTCAGGCCCAGGTCGGAGTCGGGATCGCCCCGCTGCAGCGGCGGGACGGGTGACCCGGACTCGACGGTCCGGCTGTCCGTCCGGATCATCGTGAGGGTCGGCGTGATCTCGAGGTTCCGGCCGGGCTCCGCGCCCTCGAAGCCGACGATCTTCGAGAGCTGGCAGACGTAGCAGTTGACGTTGCGATCCCGACGGTTGAGGGCGAAGAGGAACCGCCGATCGCGGGGATAGACGCGGACCAGGTCGAGCCCCCAGGTCTGATCGCTCCGGATCCGCTGGAACCGCAGCGAGGTGTACGGGATGGCGATCTCGACGGTGTAGCCATCCTCCGTCAGGCGGCCGGCGGAGTTCCAGATCGCGTCCCAGGAGGGATCCTCGTTGCCGGAGACGTCATCCACGACGAGATCCATCTGCACGCCGAGAGGATTCACGAAGAACTCGAAGGCCCGCCGCCCGTCGTTGAAGGTGTCGAGCGCCACACCGACGAAGTCGTCCTGGAAGGCGGTGTCCCGGTCCGTGAAGCGGGCGCGGATCCGCCCGGGATCCGGATCGCGCACGCGGAACCCGGCGTAGAAGAAGGTGTCGTCGTAGATCAGTAGCGCCTCCGTAGAGGCCCGGGCCTCCAGGTTCTCCCCGGGAAACACTTCGTAGGGAAGGGTCAGCCTCAAAGCCCGCTCCCACGCCGGCTCTTCGAGGCGGCCGTCAACGGTGATGGGAGACGAGGCACGGGCGATCGGGCGCGTGGGCTTTTCCTCTGACCCCGGCGGGGAAACGGGCACCCGGGGCTGCACCGACTGTTCCAGCGGCTGCGCCGGCGGCTCCCGCGAGGGGGCCGGTTCCTGAGCCAACGCGAGCGTCGCGGCGGCCGTCGGAAGGACGATCGTCAACTGCAAGAGACGCATGACTCTTCGATGCTCGAGCACGCACTGCCCCCCTGGGCCCGCGGCGCCGCCTCGCCGTCAGCCCGGATTCCACAGCGAAAGATTGAATCGGGCTGTCCCTTTCGTACACAAAGGGCCCTGCGACACGTCCTTGTGCCTGAGGAAAGAGTCAGCCCGATGGTTTGAGAGTGTACCCAAAGAAGCTTCCCGTTTCACTCCCCAGGTGGTCGCGAGGCGGTGGCGCGGCGGTGGCTGACTATGCCCTCCCGGCGGTATCATCTGGGTATTCCCCGGCTTCGATCGATGAGGAGGACCGGCATGTTGAGAAAAACCGCGGCGGCGATGGTGGTTTTCGGCCTGTTCCGGGGGATGGCGGAAGCGGCGGGCTCATCCCCGAAGGAAATCCCCGAAGCGCCGGAGAGGGCGTCCGTCATGACGCCGCCGCAGCAGGCGGCGCAGAGGTACAACAGCGGCCTGAAGCGTCTGGAGAAGGCCGCGAAACTTGAGAGGGACCTCCAGGCAGTGGCCGACCTGAAGAAGCGCGCGGCGCTCGGGGAGAAGGTCCGGAAGGAATACGAGAAGGCGATCGAGGATTTCCTCTTCGCCACCGGCAAGGACCCGAATCTGTACCAGGCCCACGGCAGCCTCGGCTACGCCTATCGCAAGACCGGGGACTACCCGGCCGCTCTCAAGGCGTACGACCGCGCCCTGGAGCTCGATGCATCCTACGCTCCCGCCATCGAGTACCGTGCCGAGGCCTGCCTCGGCCTCAACCGTCTGGAGGAGGTGAAGGAGGCCTACATGAAGCTGTTCAGCTCCGACCGGCCGCGCGCCGACGAGCTGGCGTCGGCGATGAAGACATGGGTGGAGGCGCATCGCCGGGAACCGGCCGGCCTCAGCCCGGAGACGATCGAGGAGTTCGCGAAATGGGTCGCCCAGCGGGAGGAAATCGCCGGCCGGACCGGTGCCCTCGTCCCGACGAAGGATGACCGCTGGTAGTCCGGGAGCGCGCCTCGCCCTCCTGAGCGCCGCCCTCGGCTGCCTGGCCGGATGGCTCTCGGCGGGGGGGACGCGACCGCCCGCCGAGGAGCGAAAGGAGCCGCCGCCCTCCTACGAGTGGCGGCTGCCGCCCGGTTTCCCGCCGCCCGTCGTTCCGCCCGACAACCCGCTGACCCCGGCCGGGATCGAGCTGGGCCGCTACCTCTTCTACGACACGCGTCTGTCGGGAAACGGCACCCAGGCCTGCGCCACCTGCCATCGCCAGGATCTGGCCTTCACCGACGGGCGCGCCCGGGCCGTCGGATCCACGTGCCAAGTCCATCCCAGGAGCGCCATGAGCCTGGCGAACGTTGCGTACAGCCCAGTTCTCACGTGGGCGAACCCGCGGCTGCGCTCCCTGGAGGATCAGGCGCTCGTGCCGATGTTCGGGGAGAGCCCGGTGGAGCTGGGCCTGGCGGGCAGGGAGGTGGACCTGCTGGCGCGCCTGCGGGGCGAGGCGCGCTACGTGGAGATGTTCCGCGCCGCCTTTCCCGGCGAGCGCGACCCGATCCGGATCGCCAACGTGACCCGGGCCCTGGCATCCTTCGAACGGACGCTGATCTCTGGCGACTCGCCCTACGACCGCCTGGTTTACCGGGACGATGCGAGCGCCCTCTCGAAGCGGGCCTGGAGCGGCATGCGGCTCTTCTTCTCGGATCGCCTGGCGTGCTCGGAGTGCCACGGCGGCTTCAACTTCTCCGGCCCCGTGGTGTTCCAGGGGATGGAGCGGCCGGCCGACCTCCTCTTCCACAACACCGGCCTCTACGATTTCGACGTCGAAAGGCCCTACCCCGCTCTCGACACGGGCCTGCGGATCGGCGCGGGGCTGGGGGGCGAACCAGGGTCCCGGCTGGACACGGGGCTGCGCGCCGTCACCGGGAAGCGGAGGGACACGGGTCGCTTCCGGGCCCCCACGCTTCGCAACATCGCCCTGACGGCGCCGTACATGCACGACGGGAGCATCGCCACGCTCGGGGAGGTGATCGACCACTACGCGGCCGGCGGGCGCGCCGGTGGAGAGAGGCGACTCCGGAGCCCGCTCGTCCGCGGGTTCGAGATCGCGGAGGACGAAAAGCGCGACCTGATCGCGTTCCTCCGCTGCCTCTCCGATGAGGCGTTCGTGACCAACCCGAACCTCACCGACCCGTGGTAGCCGGCGCGATCAGTTGCACGTGCAGCGTCGGCATTCCGTCTGCCCGCCCCCCCTGTTGAGGATGATGTCGGTGCAAGTACCACACCTCCCGCTCACGGCGCAGGCGACTCCCGGAGCCGCGCACTTGGTTCCCCCTAGGCTGCAGATCGGATCGCCCGGTTCGGCGGCAACTTCGCCGCAGGGGGCGTTCGCCTTGGGAGGATCGCACTTCCCGAGCAGGAAGAGCGCTCCACCGAACAGCGGGAAGCCCGGAGGGAGGGCGCCGCTGACTCCGACGAGGTGGTGCAGGCTGAACCCGTGGGGCGCCAGGGCAACGTAGCCATCGGGGATGCCTCCGACCACGTCCACGGGGCCCGGGAACGGAGCGCCGCTCAGGACGACCGTGAACCTCCCTCCGGGGAGCACTCTCCCCGTGTTGAGATCGATGTCCATCTGCGAGGGATCAGCGGCATTCTCCTCGAAGTTGAAGACCCCGAGGTGGGGTGACTCGAGTAGCCCCGCGGAGTCGGTGACCTCGAAGCGGACAAGGTAGGGGCTTCCCGTCGGCCTCATCGTCCCTATCGTCGTCCCGAAGAGCGAGCGCACGATCGTGGCCCCCGAGTCGATGTTGACCAAGGTCCCCGTATCGGTCACCTGGATCTGATAGGGGGCCGGAATGCGCAGGACCGCCCGCCCGAAATTGCCGAGAACGATTCCCTGGTCCGTGAGATCGATACTCCCGTCCCCGTTGACGTCACCCTCGACCACCGCCGGGACCTGGCCGATGTTCAGGGCCACCGTTTCAACGTCGTCCAGATCGACCAGGCCATCCCCGTCGAGGTCCGGGTTCGGTTCTCCTGGCCCGGCGGCGTAGCCGGCATAAGATCCGAAGATCCCCTCCGCCTTCCGCGGGACAGCGATGTAATTGACCTCGGTCGTCGTACCCGGCGCAACGGGCGCGGTCATCATCGCGGTCCTGCCGTCCGGTGATGTGGCGCGGACATGGTAGACGCCCTGATTGAGCCCGAGGAAGGTGTAGCGTCCGGTCCCGTCGGTGAACGTAGTCCCCAGCAGGTAGCCCGCTTCGAGAAGATCAACCCTCACGCCGGGAAGATCGGCCAGTGCGACCGACACCCCAAAGGGGTCCGTCACGTCGGTGGTCGCCCTCCCGCTGACCGCCCCCGGGACGGACGGTGTCGCCGGGCAGGGAGAGGGGTTGGGCCTCGGGGTGGGGACGCCCTCTCGATTGGCGAGACCGAGAGAGCCCTCGCCGCAGCCGTCGGCACCGCTGTTCGGATAGTAGTAGGCCGTCCCCTCGGGAGGGGTCGTGTCGTCCCGGGAGACGGTCAGCCCGTCGCCTGCCGCGTCGTCCGCCTCGAAACAGGTGTGGTCGTACGGATCCATGCGGCTCCCCATCAACGCTCTCGGAATCGTCCCGCGGTAGGTGTTGTAGTGCGTCGCCACCGGGATCGCCGACCACGTCAGGCTCGTCACGCCACTCGTCCCGTCGTGCGTGGCCTCCACGGTGTTCCCGACGGGGCCGGGGATCGGCGTGCCTGGATGGAACGGTGCGCAGTCGCAGGCGTCCCCCAGCCCGTCACCGTCGACGTCCGACTGGCCGGGATTGAAGACCGTCGGACAGGTGTCGCAGCGGTCACCGGCGCCGTCACCGTCGACGTCCGACTGGTCGGAGTTGGCGACGGTCGGGCAGTTATCGAAAGCATCGCAGAGGCCATCGCCGTCGGCGTCGGGAAGGGGCGCGTTGACGCAGGCGCCGGTGCTCAGGTCGCACGAATCGGCGGTGCAGGCGATGCCGTCACTGCACTCGGCGTCGGCGAAGCAGCCGCAGTTCAGGAACGCCAGGCCGCCGAGGCTGCGGCTGACCGACGGCCCGATGAGGGTGAAGAGGCCGGTCGCGGGGTCGATGCGGACCAGGTTGCCCGTCTGGCGGCCGGTGCCGCCGTACAGGGTGCCGTCGCGGTCGAACTCCAGGCCGACCACCCCGCCCGCGGGCGCGGCGCCGCCGGCGTCCACGATGGGCGCCGCCAGTTTGGCGGCCCCGGTGACCAGGTCAATGGTGTACAGCGAAGGCACGCCGCCCGTCTGGAACTGGGTTCCGGAGGTGCCGTAGAGCCTGCCGGAGCGGTCGAAGGCGATCCCCTCGATGCCGCCCGTGCCGCCGGCAGTCCCGATGCCGCCCCCGAAGACGCCGATGACCACTCCCACGCCGGTGACCTTGTTGATGACGGCGAGGCTGTCGCCGCCGGTGCCGCCGTCATCGATGACGTTGGCGGCGGCGTACAGGGTGCCGCCGGCGTCGAAAGCCAGGCCGGCGACGGCCGAGACACCGAGGCCGGTATTGCCGACGAAGGTCGCCGCCCCCGTGTTCGGATCGACGACGTACAGATTGGGGCTACCGCCGCCCTGGCCGGCGTACAGGGTGCCGGTGGTGGGGTCGGTGGCGATGGAGGGCGCCACGAAGCCCATGTTGCCGATGAGGCTGGAGGCGCCGGTGGCGGTGTCGATGCGGTACAGGTTGCCGCCGCTGCCGTCGGTGCCCAAAAGGGTCTTGGAGCGGACGTGCGTGCAGAGATCAGCGG
>JACQNT010000245.1 GCA_016202915.1 Acidobacteriota bacterium | reverse complement strand
GGCACCTTCACCGACATCACCCGCGCCGCGCGGGTGGGCGACTGCGGCAACGGCAACGCCGCCGTCTTCGTGGACTACGACCTGGACGGCGACCTCGACGTCCTCGTGGGCAACTATTTCCGGAGGGTCGATCTCTGGCGCCTCCCGACGACGCGCATCATGCACGACTCGTTCGAGGCGTCGCGCAACGCCGGGCCGAACATCCTCTACCGCAACAACGGCGACGGGACCTTCACCGACGTGGCGCCGCGCCTGGGGCTGGACGACACGGGGTGGACCCTCGACCTGGGGTGCGCCGACATCGACAACGACGGCGACCAGGACTGCTACATCGCCAACGACTTCGGCAACGATTCGCTGTTCCGCAACGAGGGGGACGGGACCTTCCGCAACGTCACCGCGGCCGCGAAAGGGATCGACAACGAGAAGGGGATGAACGTCGACTTCGGCGATTTCAACAACGACGGCTTCCTGGACATCTACGTGACCAACATCACGACGGTCGAGTACCTCCGCGAAGGGAACATGCTCTGGCACAACATGGGGGACGGCTCCTTCACGGACGTCGCGGGCCCCTCCGAGGTGTACGACGGCGGCTGGGGCTGGGCCGGGAAGTTCCTCGACTACGACAACGACGGCGACCTCGACATCTTCACGGTCAACGGGTTCGTCTCCGCCGGCGAGGGGAACTACTGGTACGACCTGGCGACGATGGCGACGACCCCCGACCTGGACATCACGGACACGCGCAACTGGCCCACGATGGGCGACCGGAGCTTCTCCGGGCACGAGCCGTCCCGGCTGTTCCGCAACGACGGGCCGGTCTTCGTGGAGGTGGCCGCGCGGGAGGGGATCACCGACACGCGCGACGGCAGGGGGATCGCCGTGGCCGATTTCGACGGCGACGGATGGCTCGACCTGTTCGTCGCCAACCAGGGGGCCGAGCCGAACCTCTACCGCAACCGGGGGCGGCGCGGCCGCCACTGGATCGCCTTCGACCTGCGCCAGGAGGGCGCCAACACCACCGCCATCGGGGCGCGCCTGACCGTGCGCTCCGGCGACCTGACGCAGATCCGCGAGGTGGACGGCGGCAACGGCTACGCCTCCCAGAGCAGCACCCGCCTCCATTTCGGCCTAGGGGGGCGCCCGAGGGCGGACGAGGTGACGGTGCGCTGGCCCGGTGGCCGGACCGAGCGTCTTCACGATCTCAAGGCCGATCGGGTCGTCCGCCTGCGGCCGGGCGGAGAGGCGAGGTGAGGCGTGGGGAGTCACGGTCCCGGGCCGGCGCGCTTCCTGCTGGCGGCCTCGTTTCTGATGGCGCTCGGCGGAGGTCCGTGCCTCGCGACGGCCCCGCCCGCCGACCTGGAGAGGCTGCGGGCGGACAGCACGCGGCGGCCCGACGACGCCTCGGCGCATTTCGCGCTCGGGGCGGCGCTGCCGCTCCCCGAGAAGAAGGACGAGGCGCTCGGCCACCTGGAGCGGGCAATCGCGCTCGACCCGAAGAATCTCCGGTACGGCAACGACTACCGCAAGACTTGCGTGAAGGCGAAGGAGTACCAGAGGGCGATCGACTTCCTGGAGAAGCAGTCGGCGGCGCATCCCGAATCGGCCGCTCTGCACCTGAACCTGGCGATGGCCTACGTGGACAAGATGCCGACCGCCGGCCTGGGCATCGTCGGCCAGGGGCTGCTCTCCAACCGGTCGATCGGCGAGCTCGACAAGGTGCTGGCGAAGGACCCGAAGTCGTGGCCGGCGATGTACGGCAGGGCGATGAACCACCTGCACTGGCCGAAGGTCCTGAAGCACGCCGCCCGGGCGGTGGAGGACTTCAAGGCGTGCCTGCGGCTTCAAGAGACGATCCCCGCCGCGCCGCGGAAGGCGCACCACCTCCTCCCCTACCTCGGGCTGGGGGACGCGTACGTCAAGAACGACCAGATCGCCGAGGCGCGGCGCGCCTGGAGGGAGGCCGGGGCCCTCTTCCCGGGCGATCCGCGGCTGGCGCGGCGGCAGGCGCTCGGGGACGAGGAACTGAAAAGATTCGTGGAGGATGAGCGCGGCCTGGCGAGGCCGATCGACACCGACCTGTCGTTCGTCTGGGCCCCCTGATGCCGGCGCGGCCGGCGCGGGTGGTCCTCTGGGGTGTCGCGGCGCTGGCATCGGCAGGAGCGGCGTACGTCGTTCTCGGCCCGAGGATGGTGGCCAGGGACCCGGAGGCGATCTGGAGCCGGTCGGGCTGGAGCGGCGCGGCGACCGAGGAGGATCGGGGACGGATTCGCCGGATTCTCGAGGCGTTCTTCGCGGGGTTCAACACGATGGTCGTTGAGGGGGACGGCAAGGCGGTGCGCGATCGGTGCGAGGGGCTCGAGCGGATGTTCCGTCCCTTCTGCTACGAGGGGTCGGCCGCGGGGTACCTGCCGCGCGGGTACTTCCGCCCCGGCCACTCGATCGGCACGGCCGAGGACCGCCTCGACCGGGCCGACCCCGACCACCGGCTGCTGCACTACGTCGGCCTGGGAGTCTGGGGCGGCCTGCGCCACGGCGCGGACGCCGAGCGCGCGGACTGGGTCGCTCAGGGAGTGCGTGACCGGCGTCACCGGAGCCTCGTCTGGAACGGCTACGGCTTCGCCCGGGCGGCGCTGGCGTCGCCGGAGAGGACATCTCCCGGGGGAGCGACTCCCGCATCGGGGCCGTTCGCCTGCGGGCGGCTTCAAGGGGGGCCGGCCGCCGCCTGCGCCCATGGGTACGGGCGGGGCCTCTGGTTCCGCCACCTGGGGGACGAAGCCCGGGCGGTCCTGGCCTGCGGGCCGGCGGGGGAGGGGCTGCGGGAGGACTGCATCGCCGGCGTCGGGCTGGCCTCCGCCTTCGTCCACCCGGACCGTCTCGATCGTCCCCTGGCGGCCGCGGACCGGCTGACCCCCTCCGACCGGGACGAGTTCCTCCGTGGAGCCCGCGCCGCCCTCCTGGTGCGCCACCAGTCGGACGCGAAGTTCCTCGAGGAAGGGGTCGAGGGGCTGGAGGAACCCCGGCGCTCGGAGGCCCGGGCACTCCTGGAACGCTCCCTGACCTGTTACCGCGACACCATCGAACGGGACACCTTTTATGACGACTTCATGGCCTGCCGCTAGGCGGGTCGCCATCACCGGGATCGGGCCTCTGACCGCCATCGGAAGCGGCAAGGAGGCCCTCTGGAAGGCGATCCTCGCCGGCCGGAGCGGCGTCGTCATGCGCCGGCAGGAGTTCGCCGGGGAGCACTGGGGGACGTTCCCCGTGGCGGCGGTCCCCGATTTCTCCCTCAAGTCGATCGGTCTGCCCGCGGTCCGCCTGCGGACGCTCCTGGAGAACGGCTGCGCGGACGATGTCGATCTTCACTACCTGCTGGCAGCCTCCCACCTCGCCCTGTCGGACAGCGGCCTGGTCCATGACCCGGAGGAGAACCGCGTCGCATTGGTCCTGACCCACGAGAACCCGGGGATGGACCGCTACATCGGCAAGGTCCTGGAGACGGTGGGTCGCCTTGCGGGCGGGGAGATGGCCGGCGCCGATCGCGGCGGTCGGGCCCTGGCCGAGGAGCTGTATCGTGAGCACTCCCCTTACGTGTACGGCACGCACTCCTTCCTCTACCTGCACCGGGTGGCGCGCGTCCTGGGGTTCCACGGCCCGTCTCTGTTCATCAACAACGCCTGCGCCTCCGGCCTGTACGCCCTGGAGGCGGCGGCCCAGATGATCCGGTCGGGGCAGGCCCAGGCCGCCGTCGTGGCCGGGGCCGACCATCCCCTGCTGATCACCAAGTACCTCTGGTTCAAGGGGCAGGGCCTCTACGCGACAGATGGAGTGATGCGCCCGTTCGACGAGCGGCGCGACGGCCTGGTGCTCGGGGACGGCGCGGCCGCCGTCGTGGTGGAGGACCTGGAGGCGGCCCGGTCGCGCGGCGCGCGCCTCTACGCCGAGTACCTCGGAGGCGCCTTCAACCAGGAGGCCTGGAAGGTGACCGTCCCCTCCGCCTCCGGCGACTACTGCGCCCGCGCCCTGCGGGAGGCGCTGGAGCGCACGGGCGTCGGGCCCGAGGAGATCGACCTGGTCAACCCCCACGGGGCGGCGACCTCACTCTGGGACGCCTACGAGGCGCGGGCGCTGAACGCCCTCTTCGGCCGCGGCTTCGAGCGCCCGCTGGTGAGCGCCTTCAAGCCGTACGTCGGGCACATGCTGGGGGCGAGCGCCCTCGCCGAGTTGATCATCGTCCTGCTTTCCATGCGGGAGGGCGTCGTCCCGGCCACGCTGAACTGCGAGCGCCCAGACCCGCAGCTCGGGATCAGGCCGGTGCGTGAGCCGGCGCGTGTGGAGCTGCGGACCGTCGTCAAGATGTCCTCGGGGTTCGGAGGGTTCAACGCCGTCGGGGTATTCCGCGCTCCGGATGCCACGGACGGCGGGGATCGGGGCCGGCCGGGGACCCGGGCGACCGGAGACCAGGGCCGCGCGTCTTGAAGCGTTTCCCCGGCTGCCGCCTGCCCGCCGCCTGCTGTGTCGGCTTGGCCCTCCTCGTGCCCGGCGCTCCGCGGGCCGCGGCGCCCGATGCCGCCGAGATCGTCCGGCGCGCCGACGACATCCGAAACCCGTCATTGAGCTACACGGCGGAGGTGCGCATCGCCTCCGTCGAGCGGGGCGGCGCCGAGG
>JACQNT010000025.1 GCA_016202915.1 Acidobacteriota bacterium | reverse complement strand
CGGGTCATCGGCTTGCCCGTGGAGGTCGCGCGGTCGTACCAGGCCGGCCGCGGGGCGAGCCTGACCCGCGCCACCGTCTGCGCGGCGCCGGTCATGACTTGAAGGGACCCGCCGCTCCCCGGCGCGCGCTCTCCGTGGCGTTGGAGGACGTAGCAGCCGTTCACCCTGTGGAGGACGTAGGGCGAGGAGCGGGCGAACGCCTCCGCCACCGGCACGTTCGTCCAGAGGCCACGCGGGAGGATCAGCTCCAGGCCGCTCCCCAGCCCCGCCCGAGTCCTCAGGATTTCGCGCCCCCCGTCCTCGCCCAGGGCGCACGAGTCGTCCACGCGGAGGCCGCGGCAGTAGAGATCGAGCTTCAGAAGGGCCGGGTTCCGGCTGACGTCGGTTTCCATGGGCCTGGGGGACTCCCCTCCTCCGAACCGCAATAATGATACCGTCTCCGCTGCAAGGCGGCCATGATTTGAGTCATCCCGCCGAGGAAGACACACGGACTGCGCAGGTTGGCGCACATTGCCGGCAGCCCCCCTCAACCTGCGGGCTCCTTGGGTCGAAACGCCGGACCGTGGCCCGGCGATCCGGCACCGGACCGGGCAGGGTCGGTGCTCTCCCTTCGAATGATCTGGATCATTCCTCTCCAAGCGATCCCGGCGCAGATTGAGCCGCGACCGTCCAACGCGGAGGCACCGATGCGACGATTCCCACGGACCGCGCTGCTGCTCCTCATCGCACTCACGCTACCGCCCGCGCGCGCGCGCGCGGCGGAGGAACCGAAGGATCTCGCCTGGTCGTTGTCGGGAGAGGCCCGTTTCCGCCCCGAGTGGCGCGACGACGCCGACCTCGACCGCGACGTCGACGACGACACGCGGCTGGCGTACATGCGGATCCGGATCGGGCTCAACCTGGCGTACCGGGAGGAGTACCGCCTCTTCGTCCAGGCGCAGGACTCGCGGGCCGCCGGCCAGGAAGCCTCCTCGGCCACGAACGAAAGAAACCTCGACCTCCACCAGGGATACCTCGAGGCGACCCTCGGAGAGGGCAGGCGACTCACCCTGACGCTCGGCCGGCAGGAACTGGCGTACGGGGACGACAGACTGATCGGAGCGTTCGGCTGGGACAACGTCGGCCGGGCGTTCGACGGCCTCAGGGCCCGCTTCGCCGGGACGCGCCTGTGGATCGACGGTTTCCTCGCCCGGGTGACCTCCAGGACGTCGGGGCCGGCCACGGAGGGGAGCGATCTCTACGGGGTCTATGCCCGGATCGCGCCCCGCCCGGGAGCGGAATACGACGTCTACGGGATCGGCTTCCAGGACAGCGTCCTGGCCGCGGGCGAGACGGGGGCGCCCGGGTCCACGAGGATCCACGCCCTCGGCGGCCGGGCGAAGGACCGCTTCGGCCGCTTCGACTTCCGCGTGGAGGCGGTCGCGGAACGAGGCACGTTCCGCGGCGACGACCTCAGGGCCCACGCCGCGGCCGCGCAGGCCGGCCTGACGTGGGGCAAGGACGCGAAGACCCGGTTCTTCGCGGGATACGATTTCGCCACCGGCGACAGGGATCCGGCCGACGGCGAGCGCCAGGAGTTCTTCAACTTCTTCCCCACCAACCACCCCCACTACGGCTACGCCGACCTCGAAGGCTGGCGCAACCTCGAGAGCCCGTATGCGGGCGTCTCGTTCACCAGGGGCCGCCACTTCGGCCAGGCCAGGACCCACCGGTTCCGCCTCGACGAGGCCGCGGGGCCCTGGAAGGACGCCGGAGGGATCCAGCTTGGCCTCGATCCCCTGGGAGCGTCCGGGACGGACGTCGGCGTCGAACTCGATCTGACCTATCGCTTCGCCTGGTCGGCGAAGGCGACTCTGGAGGTAGGATACAGCCGCTTCGAGCCGCGCCGGTTCGCCCGCCTGAAGCGGGGTGACGACGCCTTGGACTGGGGATACGTCATGGCGACCTTCGGGTTCTGATCCTTGCGCGCCGATGTCGAGACCGCCACGGTCGTCTCCTCCTGGATCGTCCGCCTCGATTCCGCCGTGGCGGCGGAAGGACGGGCGTTCCTCGCCGCCCTGCCGGCGACCCGGCTGCGCGACCTCGGCGGGGCGGTCGTCCTGACGACCGAGTGCCAGAAGGACGGCCTCGCCGGGCTCCACCATACCCTCGCCCGGGCGCCGGGCGTCGTGTCGGTGTCGCTAGTGGCCGCGTTCAACATGGACCGCCCCGAGAGCACCGCATGACCGTCTCGCGCCGCGATTTCCTCAGGCGGAGCGCGGAGGCGGCGGCCGTCGCCGTCCTGACCGGGGCGGATCTCTCCTGCCGCGGCGGCCCCGCGACCCGGGGCGGACCCGCCGCCGCGGGCCTCGACTGGACGAAGGGCGTCTGCCGCTTCTGCGGCACCGGCTGCGGCGTCCTGGTCGGGACGAAGGGCGGCCGGATCGTCGCCGTGCAGGGCGACCCGCAGAACCCGGTCAACAAGGGGCTCCTCTGCGTCAAGGGGTACCACGTGGCGCTCGCCCCGTACGGCGCCGACCGCCTCACCAGGCCGCTGGTCCGGAAGGAGGGCGGCCTCGTCGAAGCGTCCTGGGAGGAGGCCCTCGACCTGATCGCGCGACGGCTCAAGGAAACGATCGAGGCGAACGGACCGTTCGCCGTGGCGCTTTACCTCTCCGGCCAGTCCACCATCCCGGAAGGTTACGCCGCCCTCAAGTGGATGCGGGCCGGGATCGGGTCGAACAACCTGGAGGCCAACGCGCGGCTCTGCATGGCCTCGGCCGTCGCCGGCTTCCTCACCACGTTCGGATCGGACGAGCCCTCCGGCTGCTACGACGACCTCGACGAGGCGGACACCTTCGTGCTGTGGGGCGCCAACATGGCCGAGATGCACCCGGTGCTGTTCTCCCGCATCGTCGACCGCAAGGCCCGCCAGCCGTTCGTGAAGATCGTGGACATCGCCGTCCGCCGGACCCGGACCACCGAGCAGGCGGACCTGTACGTCGAGATCGTCCCGCAGGGGGACCTGGCCCTGGCGAACGCGGTGGCGCACTGCCTGGTGCGCGACGGGAAGATCGATCGGGGCTTCGTCGAGGAGCATGTGGTCTTCAAGCGGGGCAGGACGGCGATCGGCTACGGCCTGGAGGACGACTTCAAGTTCCAGGAGGAGCCGCGGCTGATCTCCTTCGAGGAGTACGCCCGGTTCCTGCGGGATTACGCCCCGGAGAAGGCGGCGCCCCTGTGCGGCGTCGCCGCGGAGAGGATCGAGGAGCTGGCGCGCCTGTACGGCGATCCCGGCACGCGGGTCGTGTCGCTCTGGACGATGGGGGTCAACCAGCACACCCGCGGCACCTGGATGAACAACCTCATCTACAACCTCCACCTCCTGACCGGGAAGTTCGGCAAGCCGGGATCGACGGCCCTCTCCCTCACCGGGCAGCCGTCGGCCTGCGGCACGGTGCGCGAGGTGGGCGTGGCCGCCAACCGGCTGCCGGCCGACATGGTCGTGACCAACCCGGAACACGTCGCGAAGGCGGCGGCCATCTGGAAGGTGCCGCCGGAATCGATCCCGGCGCGCCCGGGCCGCGACGCCGTGGAGATGTTCCGCGCCCTCGACCGCGGCGAGATCCGGGCGATCTGGATCCAGACGACCAACCCGATGCAGACCCTCCCGAACGCCACGCGCTATCGCAAGGCGTGCCTGCGCGACGACACCTTCGTCGTGGTCTCCGACGTCTACCCGACCGAGACGACCGCCGTGGCGGACGTCGTCCTCCCCTCCGCGATGTGGGTGGAGAAGGAGGGGATGTTCGGGAACACCGAGCGTCGCACCCAGCACTGGGTGAAGATGATCGATCCGCCCGGCGAGGCGAAGCCGGACCTCTGGCAGATCGTGGAGGTGGCCCGCAGGCTGGGCCACGGGCGCCTGTTCGAGTATCCGGAGGTGGCGGCCGGGAAGAAGTCGCTGGAGCAGGCGCTCTACGAGGAGTACCGCGAGTTCACCGTCGGGACCGGCAAGGACGTCGCGACCTACGCGGAACTGAAAGCCAGCCGCGGGATGCGCTGGCCGGTGGTGGACGGCCGCGAGACCCGGCGGCGGTACGTCGAGGGCGACGACCCCTACGTCCCTCGGGGGGCCGGCATCAAGTTCTACAAGAACAAGGCGGACGACGGGAAGGCCGTCGTCTGGGCGCGCCCCTACGAGCCCCCGCCGGAGGCGCCGGACGGGACGTACCCGTTCTGGCTGTGCACCGGGCGCGTCCTGGAGCACTGGCACACCGGCAGCATGACGCGCCGCATCCCGGAGCTCCACCGGGCCGTCCCGGAGGCGTTCGTCGAGATCAATCCCGAGGACGCCCGCGAGCTCGGCATCGCCGACGGCAACGCCGTGCGCATCGTCTCGCGCCGCGGGTCGTGCGTCCTGCCGGCCTCGATCCACGGGCGGTCGATCCCGAGGCGCGGGCTGGTCTTCGTCCCCTTCTTCGACGAGTCGCGGCTGATCAACGAGGTCACCCTGGACGCGTACTGCCCCATCAGCCGCGAGCCCGACTACAAGAAGTGCGCCGTGCGGCTGGAAAAGGCGTGAGGCGGACGGCGGCCGTCCCGCTGGCGTTGGTCTCGACGACGTGGATACTGGGGTGCGTCGCCGGGGCGGGATCGCCGCCCGGGCGCGCCGCCTACCTGCGCGTGCAGCGCGCCTACGACGGCGCCCCCCCGGTGATCCCGCACGCCGTCCGCGCCCTCCAGAGGGAGGACTGCCTGACCTGCCACGGAGAAGGAATGGAGGTCGAGGGAGAGGGCCTGGCGCCGCGCACGCCCCACCCCGGGCAGGTGAGCTGCCCGCAGTGCCACGTGGAGCAGGTGACGCGGCGCGAGGGGCTCGCGCGCAACGCGTTCGTCGGGCTGCGCTATCCCGCGCGCGGCACCCGGGCCTACAGGGGGGCCCCGCCGACGATTCCCCATCCGCTGCAGGGACGGCGGAACTGTCCCGGGTGTCACGGGGAATCGGGAGGCAGCCCCATCCGGACGCCGCACCAGGACCGCGTCAACTGCCCGCAGTGTCACGTGCCGTCGACGCCCGGGACTGCGGCCTGGCGCGGCAACTCATTCCGGGGAATCGAGTAGATGGAGAACGCCGGCATCGGAGCGGACGGGACCGGACGCCGTGGCTTCCTCGCGCGCCTGGCGATGCTGAGCGGACTCGGGACGGTGGCCGCCGTCGCCTCCGCCCTCGCGGCGCGCTACATCTACCCGCTCAAGTCGATTCGCCTCAAGCGGACGATTTTCCTCGCGCCCAAGACCGACATCCCGCCGGGCCGGGGAAGGCCGTACCGGCTTCCCGACGGCGGGACCGCCCTGGTCACCGACACGGGGACGGAGATCGTGGCGCTGTCCGACATCTGCCCGCACCTCGGGTGCAAGGTGCACTACGACGGGGCGAGAGGGAAGTTCGTCTGCCCCTGCCACGGCGGGGTGTTCGAGAAGGACGGGACGGCGATCGCCGGCCCGCCCGCCGAGGAGGGGAAGAACCTCAAGCGCTACGCCGTCTCGAAGGTCGGGGAGAACCTGTTCATCGATTTCGAGGAGACGATCCAGTCATGAGACGCGCTCCCGACCCGGCCGATCTCGAGCCGGTCGCGCCGTACGGCGGCCGGCCCCTCCCCCCGGCGCGGACCCGCTGGGGGCGGTGGATCCAGAGACGCGTCCCCCTCGATCTGGAAGCCCTGCGCTACTACTCGAACGAGCCGGTGCCGAACCACCTGAAGCACTGGTGGTGGTGCCTGGGCGGCACCCCGGCCATGCTGTTCACCGTCCAGGCCGCGACCGGGATCCTCCTTTCCTTCTATTACGTGCCCGATCCGTCGCAGGCGTACGAGTCGATCAAGCGGATCAGCGACGTCGTGCCGTTCGGACTGTTCCTGCGCAGCCTGCACCGTTGGTCGTCCAACCTGATGATCGCCGCCGTGGTCCTGCACATGATGCGGGTCTTCTTCACCGGCGCCTACCGCAAGCCGCGGGAGCTGAACTGGATGATCGGGATCGGCCTTCTGGGCGTGACCCTCTTCTTCGGCTTCACCGGGTACTCCCTGGTGTACGAGCAGCTGTCGTACTGGGGCGCCACGGTGGCCGGCAACCTGACGCAGGCGGTCCCCTTCGTCGGAACCTACCTCGCCCGGCTCCTGCGCGGCGGGGAGATGATCGGGGACAACACGCTCACCCGCTTCTTCATCCTGCACATCGGCATCCTCCCGGCGCTGATGACGGGCCTGCTGGGGGGCCACATCCTGCTCTTCCGCCTGCACGGCGTGACGGAGTTCGAGTTCGAGAGCCCCCGGCTGCGCGCCCCGGCGGAGCAGCGAACCTTCCCGTTCTTCCCCGATCACATGCTGACGGAGCTGATCATCGGGCTGGGGCTGGCGTTCGTGCTCACCTGCCTGGCCGTGATCTTCCCCGTGGGGCTGGCCGAGAAGGCCGACCCCCTGGTCACCCCGGCGCACATCAAGCCGGAGTGGTACTTCTTCTGGACGTTCCGCTGGCTCAAGCTGACCGGCCTCACCTTCGCGGTGCTGTCGATCGGCTTCATCGGCTTCCTGGCCTTCGTCTGGCCGTTCATCGATGCCGCCATCAGGCGCCGGCGGCCGGCCAGCGAGCTGTCGGTGAGGATCGGGGCCGTCGCCGTCCTCGTCCTGGTCGTGCTCACGCTGTGGGAAGCGCTGGCCACTCACTGAGGTGATCGGATGACTCTCGACCAGAAACGCATGATCGTCGCGGGCCTGTCGTTCCTGTTCCTGATGGCGCTGCTCATCGTCGCCTGGGTGGAGGGCGGCCGGCAGCGCGTCCGGCCGAAGCCCCGGCCGGTCGTCGGCCAGGAGAGCGCCAAGTGCCTGCAGTGCCACGAGCAGAAGACGCCGGTGGTGGCCGCCCAGTGGAAGGACAGCAAGCACGCCCAGCTCGGCGTGAGCTGCTACGAGT
>JACQNT010000211.1 GCA_016202915.1 Acidobacteriota bacterium | reverse complement strand
TCGACGCTCGTCGCCTACATCCTCTACGTCGTGTCTCCCGAAGTGGAGATGAAGCTCGGCACCCGCCATCTGTACATGACCGTGCCGTTCGTCCTGTACGGCATTTTCCGCTACCTCTATCTGGTGCACCGGAAGGGAGAGGGGGGGAACCCGGCACGGTCCCTCCTGGTGGACAGGCCCCTCCTCATCTGCGTCGCGCTGTGGGCGCTCGCTGTCATCGTTCTCCTCTACCTGCCGGGCCCGCCCGGCTGAGCGGCCCGCCGGCGGGAGGCGCGCCGCGGCGTATAATTCCTTGCACCGGCATGCAGCCGGCGCGACGGACGCGCGGCTGATGGCGGTGTGATGGCAGAAGGCCGGATGAACCGCCCTCGTATCGCCGTCTTGTGGACGAGGCCCGAGAGGGTCCTCGACGATTACGGCCGCGTCATGCGGCTCGCGGGGTACCGGGCCGTCCTCGATCCCTCCGTCCCGACGCTCATCAAGCTGAACCTGTCCTGGACCAAGTATTTCCCGGCCTGCTCCAGCCAGCCCTGGCAGGTCGAGGGGGCGATCCGGACGATGCTGGAGGACGGGTACGACAGGGGCAGGCTGCTTCCCGTCGAGAACAAGACCGTGGTGACCGATCCCTGGAAGGGGGCCGCCAACAACCGGTGGCTCCCAGTCCTGGAGCGCTATGGCCTGACCTTCACGGCCCTGCAGGAGGTGCCGTGGACGGTGCATCGCTTCCAGTCGCCGCTGCTCAGGCTGAACGAGATCTTCCCGGAAGGGATCGAAATCCCGGCGCTGTTCCCGGGGAAGAACATGCTGCACCTTCCGACCGTGAAGACGCACGGGCACGCGACGACCACCGGATCGATCAAGAACTCCTTCGGTGGCCTGCTGAAGGAGGTCAGGCACTACGCCCACAAGTACATGCACGAGGTCCTGGTCGATCTGATGTCCATGCAGCACGAGCTGCACCCCGGGATCTTCACTGTCATGGACGGCACCGTGTGCGGCGACGGGGCGGGCCCCCGGACGATGGTGCCGGTGATCGGGAACGTCATCCTGGCGGGGGCCGACTCGGTGGCGATCGACGCCGTGGCGGCCCGGATCATGGGCTTCGACCCGCTCGCCATCCCCTACTTGAAGATGTGCCACGACCGTGGCCTCGGGGTGGCCGACCCCCGGGGCATCAACCTGGTCGGGGACGACGTCTCCGGCCTCAACCTGCGCTTCGAGGTGAAGCGGTCGTTCGTGATCTGGGGCGACCAGATGCTCCGGAAGGGGCCGCTCCGGTTCCTGGAGAAGATCGCCCTGCACTCGCCCCTCGTCATCTGGGCGCCGGTGGCGTCGAACATCTATCACGACCTCCTGTGGTACCCGCTCATCGGGAGGGCACGGATCGCCCGGTTCCGGAAGACCGACTGGGGCCGCCTGTTCGACGAGCGCTACGGCGGACCCTCCGGGCAGGCGCGCCAGGTCCGCGAAGCGACCGGGGTCACGGCGCCGCATGCCTGAGGCCCGGCGGGCGCCCGCGGCCGTCGCGGCGCTCGCTCCGGCGATCCTGGCCGCCGCGCTCCTGGGCTGCGGCGGGCGCGCCGCCGCTTCTCGCCCGAACGTCCTCCTCATCACGGTCGATACGCTCCGTCCCGATCACCTGGGCTGCTACGGCTACCGGCGCAGGACCAGCCAGCACATCGACGCCGTCGCCCGCCGCGGGGTCATCTTCCGCCAGGCGATCACGGCCGCCGGGCGCACCGTCCAGTCGTTCCCTTCGATCCTGACCGGGGTCTACCCGACGGTCCACGGCCTGCGCTACGAGGGGCAGAGCCACGAGGTCCTCGCCTCGCGCGTCACCCTGACGCGGCTCCTGAGGGAGAACGGCTACCGCTCGTTCGCGGTGACGCAGGGCCTCAATGTCGGCCTGCACCGCGACTTCGACATCTACGACCCGGACATCTACCTCGACCCGGAGGGGAAGCAGGTCTACGTGCCGGCGCGCAACGACCGCGAGGCGACCCGGAAAGGGGCCGGCTGGCTGCGCGGACGGAGAGAGGATCGGGCGCCCTTCTTCCTGTGGATGCGCTACAACGCGCCCCACTGGCCCTACGACGCCCCCGCCCCCTTCACCGAGGCGTTCGATCCGCAGTACCGCGGGGCGCACACCTTCAATGGGGAGAAGGGTCCCGGGGCCGGGAGGGGGCGCATCATCTTCGGGAAGACCCGCCTGCCCGCGCGCGAGGTGGAGCACGCCGTGGCCCACTACGACGGGGAAGTGGCGTACGCCGATCTCGCCGTCGGAGATCTCCTGAAGTCCGTCGAGGAGATGGGGTCCCTCGACCGCACGCTCGTGGTCATCACCTCGGACCACGGCGAGAGCCTGGGCGAGCACGATTATTTCTTCGAGCACGGCGCGTACCTCTACGATCCGACGGTCCGCGTGCCGCTGATCATGAGCCTCCCGTCCAGGCTCCCGTCCGTTGTGGTGGTGGAGGAGCAGGTCCGCACCATCGACATCATGCCGACGATCCTGGAGGTCGTCGGGCTGCCCGTTCCGGAAGAGCTCCAGGGAGTGAGCCTCCTGGCGCGCGCGCGCGGCCGCGGCGGCCATCCGCCGCTCCTGGCCTACTCGGAGTCGGGCCGGAACTTCTACAGGGAGAACCCGCGCCAGCCCGTGGACGGCGTGGCGGGGAAGTGGCGCATGATCCGCAGCGACGCCCACAAGCTGATCATGATCCCGGACGATCCGGAACCGATCTGGGAGCTGTACGACCTCCGGGCGGACCCGGCGGAGACTCGGAACATCTGGGGGAGCGCGCCGGAAGCGGGGGAGCCTCTCAGGAGGGCGCTGCTCGAGGTCCTCGCCTCCGATCCCGGGAGGGACGACCGCGACGAGCCTCCCCTCCCGCCCGATCTCGAAGATCACCTGAGATCGCTCGGCTATGTGGGCGGAGGCGGATCGCGGTGAGCGTCCGGCCCGGGAAGGTGGCGACCGGGTATCTGCGGCCCTACCTCCTGCTCCTGCTCGCCTGCCTGGCGGCCAACCTGGGGTCGCTCGCGCCGGGGTTCATCTTCGACGATCACAAGATCGTCGAGCAGAACGACCTGATCCGGGACCTCTCCCGGCTGCCGGACATCTTCGCGAGGGGATACTGGAGCAGCGGAGAGAGATCGGTCCCGAACCTCTACCGTCCTCTCACGATCCTCTCCCTGGCCGCGAACCGTGCCCTCTTCGGCGATCGCGCCTTCGGCTTCCGTCTGGTGAACCTGCTCCTCCATGTCCTGGTGACGTTTCTGGTCTTCGCGCTCGGGCGGCGCCTGCAGGCGGCATCGGCCTGGACATCCCGCGTGGCCGATCCGGCCCTCCTCGCCGCCCTCCTCTTCGCCGTCCACCCGGCGCACACCGAGGTCCTGGGGATGGTGGTCGGCCGGGCGGAGCTCCTCGCGGCGGCGGGCAGCCTCGGCTGCGTTCTCGCTTTTCTGCTGGGGCGCGAGCGTGAGGCCCGCCCCGGCGCAGGCGGGCCATGGGCTCTCTACGCCCTGGCGGTCGCCTGCTTCATCTTCGGGTTCCTGGCCAAGGAGAATGCGGTGGTCGCGCCGCTGCTGGCGGTCATGGCGGATCGCGCCCTGGAGCGGCGCGCCTTCCCCCGGCGCTTCGCCCTGGCCGCCGGGACGGCCCTGCTGGCGGTCTTCGGCCTCCGGTTCGCGGCCATCGGAAGTCTGCGCAGCCTGGAGTTCGTCTCCGACGTGGACAACCCGATCGCCCACGCGGCCTTTCTCCCAGCGCGCCTGACCGCTCTCAAGGTGATCGCCGGATACGCGCGCCTCCTGGTCTTCCCGCGGCGCTTCTCCGTCGATTACTCGTTCGACGCCATCCCGGTCGTCAGGGGGCCGGATCCGGGGGCGCTCCTGGGAGGCGCCCTAGTCCTCGGCTGCGCCCTGGCGGCCTGGATCGGCTGGAGGCGGGGAGGGACGGTGGCGTTCGCGCTCGCCTGGATCGGCGTGGCGCTGGCGCCGGTGGCGAACCTCTTCTTCCCGATCGGCACGATCATGGCGGAGCGCCTCCTGTACCTCCCTTCCGTCGGTCTCTGCCTGGCCGCCGCGCTGCTCTTCGACAGGGCCTGGGGCCGGATTCCCGGCGTGGGGGTCGCCCGCGGGGCGGCCGCGGTCCTCCTGCTGGCGCTGGCCGGCCAGAGCGTCGCCCGCCTGCGCGAATGGCGCGACGATTACACGATCTTCAAGGCCGCCGTCGCCGCCGCCCCGCGCAGCGCCAGGGCCCTCTTCAGCTACGGCGCCGCGTGCGAGAAGCGCGGGGAGGACGAGGAGGCGATCGGGGCCTATGTAAGGGCGGTGGAGGTCTTCCCCGCCTTCTCCGACGCGCACTACAACCTGGGCGGGGTCTACGCGCGGCGCAGGTCGTGGGACAGGGCCGTCGGCCACTACCGCGAGGCGGTGCGGCAGCAGCCGGGAAACGTGCAGTTCCTGGTGAACCTGGCCTCTGCCCTCAACGGCCAGGGGCGCCCCTCCGAGGCGGTGCGCCTTCTGCAGTCGGCGCTCGACCTCGATCCTCGGAGCGACCGGGCGTACAGCGTCCTGGGCGCCTCCCGCCTGGCGATGGGGGACGCGGGGGCGGCGGCGCAGGCGTACGGCGAGGCGCTGCGGATCGATCCGGCGAACCCCGATTACTACCGCAATCTCGGCCTGGCGCAGGCGCAGGCCGGCGATCCGCGGGCCGCCGCAGGCTCGTTCAGGCAGGGGCTCGCCCTGCGGCCGGACGATCCGGACCTCGCCATCGGGCTCGCCACGGCGCTTCTGGACTCCGCCGACGCAGCCGGGGCGCTCGAAGCGCTGCGGCGCGTCGTCGCGGCCCACCCCGATCATCCCGTCAGCCGCTTTCACCTCGCGCGGGCGTTGGAGCGCGCCGGCGATCTCACGGAGTCTGCGGCGCAGTACCGCGAGGCGATCCGCCTGGCGCCCGGCGTGCCGATCCCGGAGCGCGCCCTGGGCCTGCTCCTCTACAGGATGGGCGACCGCGAGGGGGCGCGGGCGGCGCTGGAGCGCGCCGGCAATCTCGATCCGGAGGGGAAGGTGATGGACGCGGAATCCCGCCGGCTCCTGGAAACGCTGCGCCGGGGAAGTCGGAGATAGTCCCTTCAGGGCCTCGGGGCCGGGTCCGGGGACGCCCGCTTGTCCTCCTGCTCCCGCAGCTTCTGCAGCACCGCCCGGGCGAGCGCATTCTTCGGGTCGCGCCGGAGCGTGCGCCGCGCCTCGAAATCGGCCAGATCGGCGAGCCCGAAGTTCAGGCAGATGACCGAGATGTAGGCGTGGGCGTCGGTGTCGTTCGTGATGTCGTAGACCAGGTACGCGTAACCGGGCGTGGCGATCGGCTGGCGGCCCTTGAGCCAGGCGTAGAGATCCCGGTCGCTGAAGTGAACGGAGTGCAGGATCATGGGGCTGACGGCCAGGATCTCGCGGGGCAGGCCGTCCGGCACCCTGGCCAAGCGCGTCTTGGGGTTGGTGAGGTTGCCCGATCCCGGGGTGTACTGGTAACGGACCCCGTAGTACCACGGGTCGGAATTTCCGGAAAAGGAGCAGTAGATCACCGGCAGGTTCTCCGCCGTCATGTAACGGCGCAGCGCCTTCGAGGCCTGCCCCCAGTCGAGGTTCGAGTCAAGCAGATAGAGGTGGCCGTTCTTCGGGCCGCCGACGAGCTGGTTGAAGTAGGCCAGGTAGTGTGGCGCGATGGAGGCCGCTTCGAAGAGGCTCCAGGCCGCTCCGACCGCAATGATCGCAGGCGCGGCCCGGGCCAGCGACCGGCGGCCCGCGCCTCCGGGCCGGAGCGAGGCGAGCCGCCCGGCCGACAGGTACAGGAACGGATAGACCGGCAGGAGGTGTCGCAGGCCGATGTTGACCTTCCACAGGCTCGTGATCGCGATGAGGGTCAGCACCGGGAGCCACAGGAACATCTCGTCCTTGAACCCGCGCCTCGATCCCAGGAGGAGCGCCGCGATCGAGGCGGCGACGATCAGGAGGATCCCGATCGGCGTCTTCACCAGGTAGGCGAAGAGGAAGTAGTACCACCAGCCGGTCTCGGAGTATTCGCCCATCAGGTAGGCCATGTGCCCCGAACCGGAGTGCGCGAGGCCGCGCGCCAGCCCCTGGGCGTAGGCCGGCAGGCCGCCTCCCCCGTAGCAGATGACGACGACGGCCGCCGCCACGGCGGACGCGAGGAGAGCGGCCAGGATCAGTGCGACGATGCGCCGCGCGGTCCGGCCCCCTCCGGAGAGAAGCGGCGAGCGGCCCGTCCAGGGGCGTTGAGGTAGGGGCGATCGCGCGGCGATCAGCACCGCTCCCAGCAGGCCGAGGATCGGCAGGAGCCAGAACGAGGTGAACTTGGAGGCGAACGCGCCGCCGGTCATCACCCCCACCGCCAGGAGCCTCCGGGGCGCCGGGGCCTCCGACCAGCGCCACAGGGCATACACGGCCAGGAAGATGAACAGCGTCACGCCGAGGTCGGTCGTCACCAGGGAGGAGTGGGCCACGACGTTCGGATCGAGGACGTAGAGGGACAGCCCCAGGAGAGCCCCCCGGGCGCCGAACAGGCGGCGGCCCCAGTGGAACATCGCCCAGCCGAGGAGGATCGAGAGGCCGAGGATCGGCAGGCGGCCGAGGAGGAGGATGGTGTCGTTGGGCCGGCGGTTCTCGTGAACAAAGATGCGGCCGATGTTCCACTCCTCGCTCGTATCCCACAGGGGCCCCCACGGAAACGAGAGCCGCAGCGGCAGCAGAGGCAGCGCGGCGATCTGCTTGATGAGGGGAGGGTGCTCGGGGTTCAGCCGGAAGTCGCCGGTGACGAGGTAGGAGTAGCCGGCCGCGAGGTGGGCCCCCTCGTCGCTGGTCTGCGATGCCTCGCCGATGAACAGCACGCCCTGCAGCGCCAGGATTGCCAGGAGGATGAGGGCGGCGGGGACGGCGCGCGCCTCCCACGGATCGCCGCCGGGCGGGGCGTGAGCGCCGGGAGGGGAGGGCGGCCGCTGCGCCCTGGGCTGTGCTCGGGTCATAGGGCGGGGGATGCTACAGCAGCGCGGCGGAGGCGTCAAACGGCGCGCGCGCCGAGGCATCGCACGCTCCTGGCGCGGGAGATCCCCCCGTCCACCCAGGCGGTTCGAGTGACCATCGTGCTTTTGCGGGGGAGGTGCCGGAGTGCAGGGACGGGTTGCACGGAGGGTGCCCTACGAGATCCCCGGGAAGGAGGTGGTCCCCGCCGTGGCGCGCGGCCGTCGCGAGGGAGCGGTCCGTCCCGCCGCCTCTCAGCGGGCGCCGCGACCGAGCGCAAGGTGAGGCGCGCGCGTGCCCGCGCGCTTGCGCCGAACCGTGCCACGCGCCGCGGCGGGGACCGCCGCGTGCTACCATGCCCGCGATGACGCCGCGCCGCGTTTGGGGCGAACAACCGCTGCTCGTGGGCGGTGTTCTCCTCGGGTTCTTCGCGCAGGTTCTCGCGGCGAGCCTGATCAAGACTCCGACTTTCGACGAGCCGGCTCACATCGGCGCCGGCTTCTCGTATCTAAAGACGGGCGACTTCAGGGTCAACCTGCAGCACCCGCCGCTTCTCAAGGAGATCGGCGCCCTCCCGCTGCTCCTCACGGGGGCGCGCTGGCCGATGAGCGACCACGACTGGCGGGCGATCGGCCCCGAGGAATACGCCCACCTCCAGTGGCGGCTGGGCAACGACATCATCTTCGCGAATGATCCCGACCGGGTGATGTTCTGGGCGAGGCTGCCGTTCATCGTCCTGGCGACGCTCCTCGGCTGGACGATCTACGCCTGGGGGAGGCGGATGCTTGGAGGGGTCGCCGCCTTCGGGGCGCTGCTTCTCTTCGCCCTCGATCCGACGATCGCCGCCCACGCCCCCCTGGTGACGACCGATGTCGGGTGCGCCACGTTCGCGACGCTCTTCCTGTTCGCCCTGTGGCGGTACCTGAGCCATCGCACCCTCATGAGGCTGCTGTGGTGCGGCGCCGCCCTGGGGGCGGCGCTCGCCTCCAAGTTCTCCATGATCTTCCTGCTGCCGATCGCGGCCGTTCTCCTGCTCGGGGCCGCCCGCTGGATTCCGGCGGCCGCGCCGGCGCGCCCGTCGAGCCTGATCGATCCCTTCGCCTCATCCGACGCCGGGCCGAGGATCGTCTGGTCGGCATACGCCCTGCTGGCGCTCGCCGCCGTGGGGGCGCTGGTGGTCCACGCGACCTATTTCTTCTCGAGCAGCCCGCATCTCTACCTCGAGGGGCTCCGGCGGATCAACGCCGACCACGACCCCTCCTACTGGCCCTACATGGCGGGGCAGTTCCGGCCGTGGTTCTGGTCGTACTACCTGGTTTGTTATCTATTGAAGGAGCCGATCCCCCTGCTGGTTCTGGTGGCGGTCGGGATGGGGATGGTCATGCGGCGCGCCGCCGCCACGGCGATGGACCGCGCCTTCCTGGCCGTTCCGCCGCTGGTCTTTTTCGTCGCCTACACCGTCTTCTCCGACAACCTGGGCATCCGCTACCTCATCCCCGCGCTGCCGTGCCTGTATCTGATCGGAGGGGCTGGATTCGCGGCGCTCGTCGGCGAAGGAGGGCGCGCCGGAAGGCTTTTGGCCGTCGCTCTCTGCGCCTGGCTGCTGGTGGGGGCGGTCGGCATCTACCCGGACCACCTCTCCTACTTCAACGAGGCGGCCTGCGTCCTCAAGGATCCGTCCCTCCTGGGGCTCGACGGCGGGTCCAGGTGCGGCACCTACTGGCTCGAGGACAGCAACGTCGACTGGGGGCAGGGGCTCAAGCAGCTCCTCTTCTGGCTCGATCGTCACCCGGACGAGGCGATGATCCGCTTCGCCTACTTCGGCAGCATCCGTCCGGAGCGCTACGGCCTGCTTTACGATCGCATCGGCGTGGAGGAGCTCCTCCGGCCCCCGTCGTTCGGCCGCCACGTCCTCAGCGCCCACTTCCTCGCCCGGGCGCTCGGGACGCTGTATGGACGGCACGGTTCCGGCCCCGGCAACTGGCTGCTGCACACCCGCCCGACCGCGATCGTCGGGCACGCCTACTACGTCTATGACGTCCCGCGAGGCACGGCGGAGTGATCGCGGTCTGATGTGGCCCCCCGCGGCGTCCGTTGCGATCGTGGCCTGCCTCGCTGTCGTGGCCCCGGCGCCGGGCGCCCCGGCCGGCCCTCCGCGGCACGCCCGGGACGAAGCCGGGCCATGGCGCGTTCTCGCGCCGGGCCTCGATCTGGGCGTCTTCCCGGCCGGCAAGGCCTCGACGCACGGTGATTCCCTGATCCGCGTCCTGCGCATCGATCCGGAACGCTACGAGCTCAGGCTCATGAACGCCTCCGCCCCCGGCCAGGGGGAGCCCCTGACGGCGCGGGAGTGGTGCCGGCGGCACGGACTGGTGGCCGCCATCAACGCGAGCATGTACCAAACCGATCTGAGGACAAGCGTCTCCCTGATGCGGAGCCGATCGCACGTGAACAATCCGCACCTCACGAAGGACAGGGCGGTCCTGGGGTTCGACCGCCTGGACGGCGGTGTGCCCCCGGTCCAGATCATCGACCGGGAGTGCCAGGACTTCGATGCCCTGAAGGACCGCTACGGGACGCTGGTCCAGAGCATCCGCATGATCTCGTGCGCCGGGAAGAACGCCTGGAGCCGGCAGCCCCGCGCCTGGAGCACGGCCGCCATCGGGATGGACCGGGAGGGCCGGGTCCTGTTCCTGCACGCCCGCTCGCCCTACAGCACGCACGACTTCATCGACATCCTGCTCGCGCTGCCGATCGGTCTGAAGAACGCCATGTACGCGGAAGGGGGGCCGGAGGCGCAGCTCTACGCGCGGGGCGGCGGAGAGGAGTTCGAGTTCGTCGGCAGCTACGAGACGGGCTTCAGGGAGTCGGACGACAACCCCCATGCCTGGCCGGTGCCCAACGTGGTCGGCGTGGCGCCGCGCGAAGCCGCGCGGCCGTGATCCGCGGCGGGCGCCCGAAGCCGCCGCCGAAGCCGCGAGCCGACAGCGATCCCGCCCCGGCGTCCCGCCTCGCTCACCGGCTGGCCGGCGCGGGCCGCGACAGGGCGCCGGGGGGCCGCAGCGTGCCTCCGTGATCGGCCATGAAGGCGCGGGCCGCCGCCTCGTCGCCGAAGGCGATCAGGCTCGGCATGCAGCGGTCGTAACAGACGTGCAACGGGGCACGCGTCTCGTCGGTCACC
>JACQNT010000217.1 GCA_016202915.1 Acidobacteriota bacterium | reverse complement strand
TCCTTCCCCTTGAAGAGTTCTGAGTCGAGGATGACGACCTTCACCGTGCCGGAGACGTCGGATTGCTCCACGGTGAAGTCGCGGCCCTCCTGGTAGATGGGCGGGAGCATCTTCACGTCCTTGATGTGCTCCAGGCCGAACCGGCCTGGGGTCAGGTAGATGGTCGTGCCCTGTCTGAGGTCGAGCGCCTTGTCGTAGTTGACTCCCTTGACGTCCCGCACGCGCTTCAGGACCGGCGTCAGTACGCCCTTGTCCTTGAGCTCCCGCGCGCTGGCGACGTGGTAGAAGAGGCTGTTCTGCTGGAAGGAGAGATCGCGCGACAGGCGATCGACGCTGGCTTCGAGCCTGGCCTTGTTGGTCTCGAGCTCGGCCTTGCGGGCCTCGAGTTCGGCCCGGGTCCGGCGCAGCGCGGAGATGTCGGCCTCGAGGCTCGACTTGGCCTGCTCGAGGGCGGTCACTGCGGCCTGCGCCGCGTCCCTCTCGGAGATGAGCTTGCGCTGCAGAGCGCGGCGGACGGCCAGCGGCGTCTGCCCCGCCTCGCCCTGGGTGACGTAGGTGCGGAAGGCGTCCTGCTCGGGATCGTAGAAGAACCAGACCTTGTTGCCGGGGAGGAGCTCGTCGGTCTGATCGACGGACGCCAGGACCGTCTTCGCCTTCTCCGCATCGAGGTGCGCGTCGTTGGCCAGGTAGTTGATCGCCAGGTCGTGGTGCGTGTCCCCCTTCTTGGCCAGGACGAAGCGATCCGGCAGGGCCTGCTCCAGGCGCATCACCTTTTCTTGAAGTCCGCGGATCGTGTCCCGGTCGGAGATGATCTTCTCCAGCAGGGATTTGTAGGAGACGTCCTTCTCCTCGGCGACCATGGCGTTCAGGACGTCGCGCTGCGCGTCGCTCAGGTCGTCGGTGAAGATCTCGCTGAAGAAGATCGTGCGCTCGCCGGGCCTGCGCGTGGCGTTGAAGGCCTCGATGCGCTGCATCATCTGGTCGGTCGCCTGGTCGATCCGTTCGCGGTGGTCCTTGAGCTCGGTGAGGAGCGCCTCCGGCGTGGAGGGAGTGGGGCCGGAGAGCTCCAGTTGCCGGGAGTCGCCGCGGCAGGCCAAAGCACCGGTCGCGAGCGCCCCGGCGAGAACGACCGCCGCGGCCAGGGTCCAGCCGGCCGGGGTCCCGCCCGTCGGCGTCAGGGGGCCGTTCCTTCCGCCCCCTGTCGAACATCCGATGACGTTCATGTGCCCTCCTGAAGGGTTGAACCGTCCGCCTGGAACTGATTTGAGGTGCAGGTAGTCTACCAGAGATGTCGCCGCCGGACCACCTTCCCGGCCCGGTTCAGTTCGCCGACACCGCGCCGCAGCTGCTCGCCGCGAGGACCTTGTAGAAGAAGGATCGCGGATCGAGGAGAGCGTCGGCATCAGCGAAGGGGATGGCGGCCGAGGAGAAGGTCTCCGCGGCCGAGAAGTCCGCGGGAGACGTGGACCTGAGGACGCGGTAGGTCGCGGCTCGGGGCGCGGGGTTCCAGGAGAGGACCACGTCGCCCCCGGAGGACGCGAGGGTCAGGGTGTCTCCGACGTCGCCCGGGGCGGCCAGTTTCGAGTTGACGTCGCACTGCGCGAAGATCTCCACGCCCACCAGGAAATCGTCCACGTTCCAGCCGGGGGCGTTGTTCGGGCCGCCGACCCAGTTCGCGGCGCTCTGGAAGCGGAAGCGGAACCTCACGCTCGGCGACCGCCCCTGGTTGAAGGCTGTGAGGTCGTAGGGCCCGGCCGGGCTCATGGTCGTCGGGGCGGCGTTATCGTTCCACGACGCGATCCGGTCGAACGTCCCGTCGAGGTTGTGATCGATCTCGAAGTGCACGCTGTCGAAGAGGGGGATGCTGGCGTTGGAGTAACCGTCGAATGCGTGGGTGAAGGAGGCGGTCGAGAGGCTCTCGCCCACCGCGAGGCCCACCTCGAAGGTGAGGCTGTGGGTCGTGGCGTCGCGCGGGATGCCGCTGCAATCGGCATCCCCCATGTGCCATGCGCGGGTCGGGCTCGACGCCATGCAGGAGCCAATCTGCCACTCGGGGGACTTGGAGATGCTCCGGTCCCCCGATTCCACGTCGTCCAGGACAACCCGCGTCCCGCTCGCCGGGTCGAGGCGCAGCAGTTCGGTGTGGGCGAGTTCCCACCGGCCACCGTCCGGCGCCTGCAGCCGCAGGAGAAGCGGGATCTCACCCCCGCACCCTCCGCCCGTGGCGCCGAGCGACACGCGGAAGGAGGCCGTGGTCGAGCCGCCGGCCGGGAGGCCGGCCAGCGGGACGCCCGCCGGCTGGATGGTGACCGGGAGGAGCGTGTCGGCGCCAAGGACGGCGTTCAGGGACGCGGCGTCGCCGCACCCCCGGTTCACGATCGTGTAGGTGAACTCCAGCGTCTCGTTCTCGTCCAGGAACGGATCGCCGTCGCAGCCGGCGGAGCGCGTCACGCCGGTGACCGTCAGGCGCGGCAGGGGGCCGGAGGAGACGTCTCCCGTGACCATCAGCGCGTACGGCTGGGGGCCGACCGCGACGTTCCTCGGAACGACGCGAAGCGTGTAGCTGCCTCCCTCGACCGCGCCTCCCGGGAGGAGGACCTGCTCGACGTTGTTCCGGTCGTCGGCCGTTCCGCCGGTGGTCGAGACCCCGCCGGAGAAGACGTTACCCCGGTAGAGCGCGCCGCCGGGCGTGACAACTTCCAGGTCGAGGTCGTTCACCCAGGCCTGCCCGCTGGTGGGGGAGACGGGCGGTTCCGTCCAGACCAGCGTTGCCTTGAACGGCACGTCCGTGCGGCAGCTGAAGACCTGATATGTCTCCGTTGCAGCAGTGGCGCCGACCGGGAACCCGTCGGCCGAGGATGAGAGATCGTCGTCCCTCAGGATCATCAGGCGTTGCGGATCGTTCGGGAAGAAGAGGGCGTTGTCGAGCAGCACCCTCCCCCATCCCTGGGAATTGTCCGGGATCGGGGCGTCCACGTTGGCGCCCGAGATGTTGATTGCGCTGTTGATGACGACCGCCTTGAGCAGCGCGGCGGACGGGGTCAGGGATGGGCCGGATCCGGCGTAGCCATGGGGATTGAAGCCCTCGGTCAGGTACTGCCGGACAAGGGCCGCGCCGCCAGCCACTCCCGGCGTCGACATGGAGGTGCCGCCGGCGTTGGCGATCCCGCAAGCCGTCCCGAAGAACGAGGAGCGGATCGGGAAGCCGCCTACGTTCACGACCTCCGGCTTGCGCCGCCCGTCGCTCGTGGGGCCGTTGGAGGATGCCGACTCAAGGTTGTTCGGGTCGCCCGCCGCCGGTGTCTGCGTCATCCCCACGGCGATGACGTTCTTGGCGGACGCCGGCGCGCCCACCGTGCCCGGGCCGGGCCCCCTGTTCCCCGCGGAGTACGTGAACAGCATGTCGGGGTGGTCCCACGCGAAGCGGTCCACCTGGGACGAGTCGGAGGTGTAGGCGTTCGTGTCTGCCCCCCAACTGTTCGTATGGATGCGCGCCCCGGCGTTGTAGGCGGCCTGGACGTAGCCGTAGAAGTTCACGGGGACATCGAGGAATCCACCGCTCCTGTCCACGTCCTGGAAGACCAGCCGCGCCCCCGGCGCCATCCCATCGAAGCGATCGAGCCCCGGGTCGGTCCCCGACGCCGGGTGGGCGAGGTCGTCCCCCACGGCGGTCCCCGTGACGTGCGTCCCGTGCCCCGACTCGTCGATCGTGTTGCTCCCGGAGTGGTACTGGTACGCCAGGACCTTGCGGTGCGCCGGATTCATCAGCGGGACCGCGGGCGGGCTGTCCGGATTGATCAGTTCGAAGGCGACCGTCTCGAGGGGGTCCGTGAAGAAGCAGTGGTTGACGTCCGATCCCGTGTCGGAGCACCCGACGATCTGCCCGCGCCCCGTCAGTTCCCGGGAGAAGAGCCGTGTGAGGGAGGGGACCCCGGTCTGCAGCACCCACTTCATCTGGTCGTTGTGGGCCCGGATCGGCCGCCGTTCCTCGATCCAGAGCAGGTCCGGGATCGCCGCCAGGCGGGGCAGGAGGGAAGCCAGGTCGGCGCTGGCGATTTCAATCTCCTCCAGGGTGGCTCCGGGATGGCGGCCCCTCCCGACGTGGATCGCGCCGGCGGCCGCGCGCCGGACGGCCGCGCTCAGAATGTCCCCATCCACATCGGGCGCCGCCTGCAGCAGGAGGCGCATCGGTCCATCCCGCGGGGAGGAGGACGGCACGGCCAGGTCCGGGTCGATGCGGAATGCCGGCAGGTAGGGCACGATGGCGCGGACGAAGGGATTCGCCCGGACCCGCTCCATCGCCCCGGGGCGCACTCTGGCCAGGTAGGCGTTCTGGGGCACGTAGTCGAAGATCGCCGCGCCTTCCTCCCGCAGTTCCGCGAGCCATTCGGGCATGGACGGTCCGTCGAACTGGATCAGGACCAGGTCGTCGGGAGAGGGGAGGGAGCGGAGCGCTTCGGGGTGCCCGCCGGCCGCCCTGTCGGTCCCTTCCAGGAGAGGATCGAACGATGCGGTCCGCAGCCTGATTTCAAAGGAGGGTTCGCCGGAGGAACGACCCTGGGCTCCGGCCCAGGGAGCGGCCGCCACCCCCGCGACCAGGGCCACGCCGATGACGAAAATGAGTTTGCCGCGCGGTCGCCCCACCTGATTCCCTGTAGACTCCCTCGCCGGTCCGGTGATAAAAAAGAATGCACCACATATACCACCAAACGCTCCAAAATCAAGTACTCATGGAGGGCCCACCAAGATGAAGACGGTCAGGGTGAACCGGCGGCTGGCCGGCGCGGTGCTGGCGCTGGCCCTGCTTTCGGGCTGGAGCCGGCTCCCGGGTCAGGAGGCGATGACGCCGCAGGGGGCTCCAGACGAAACGGCCCTCGCCGCATTCGACCCGGAGGCGTCGACGGAGGAGTATCTCGGGAAGGTCCCGCCGGACAAGAGGGCCCGCTCCGACGCCTATTTCGAGGGGGGCTACTGGCTGCAGCTCTGGGACTTCCTGTACGGGCTCGGCGTCGCCGTATTCATCCTGAAGCTCGGCTGGTCGGCGCGCATGCGCGATCTGGCCGAGCGGCTGGTGCGGTTCCGGCCGCTCCAGACCTGGATCTACTGGGCGCAGTACCTGGTCCTGGCGACCGTCCTGACGTTTCCGCTGACGGTCTACGCGGGCTTCTTCCGGGAACACAAGTACGGACTGGCGACGCAGACGTTCGGTCCCTGGCTGTGGGACCGGGCCAAGGGGCTCGGCGTGGGGATCGTCATGGGCGGCATCCTGATGATGGCCCTCTACGCCGTGCTCCGGAGGGCGCCGCGCTCGTGGTGGGTCTGGGGGACGGTCGTGGCGGTGCTCTTCCTGATCTTCAGCATCGCGATCGCCCCGGTCTACATCGCCCCGCTCTTCAACACCTACACGAAGCTGGAGGATCCCGCGGTCCGCGATCCGATCCTCAGCCTGGCCCGGGCCAACGGGATCCACGCGAGCGAGGTGTTCCAGTTCGACGCCTCGCGGCAGACGACGCGCATCAGCGCCAACGTGTCGGGCTTCCTCGGGACGGAGCGCATCAGCCTCAACGACAATCTGTTGAACCGCTGCTCGCAGGCGGAGATCGAGGCGGTGATGGGCCACGAGATGGGCCATTACGTCCTCGACCACGTCGGGGAATCGATCCTCTTCTTTTCGCTGCTCACCTTCCTCGGCTTCGCCTTCCTGCGCTGGTCCTTCGACCGCGTCCTGGCCCGCCGGGGAGCGCGCTGGGGCGTACGCGGCGTCTCCGACGTCGCCGGCCTCCCGCTCCTCTCATTGCTGTTCTCGGTCTTCTTCTTCGTCCTGACGCCGATCACGAACACCCACACGCGGAGCAACGAGCACGAGGCGGACATCTTCGGGCTCAACGCCACCGGGCAGCCCGACGGCTTCGCGGAAGTCGCGCTGAAGCTCGGGGAGTACCGCAAGCTCGACCCCGGCCCTATCGAAGAATGGATCTTCTACGATCACCCGAGTGGCCGGACCCGCATCCTCGCGGCCATGCGCTGGAAGGCCGAGCACCCGCGCCCCTGATCCTGTGGTAAGTTTCGGTCGCCAGGGCGGGCCCGGCGGGTCCCCGGCAGGAGGCGACATGGCCACCAGGACGATCCAGGACCTCGTGGACGGGCTGGAGGCGATCCCGGAGCGGTCCTTCACGCGCGACAAGGTGCTGCAGGAGATCGGCCGCACGGTCATCGACCCCGGATCCCTCCGGCCCTACATGTTCTTCAGCCCGGTCCACTACACCCGCAACCTCGTCTACGGGAATGATCTCTTCGAGCTGATCGCGCTGGGGTGGGAGGCCGGCCAGGCCTCCGCGGTTCACAACCACCGTGGCCAGGAGTGCTGGATGGGGGTGCCGGTGGGCCGGCTGGAGATCCGCAACTACCGCCTCGTGGAGCACGACCCCGTGGCGCGCACCTGCCGGCTGGAGCCTTCGATCCATTTCGTGATCGACCCGGAGCACCCCACCGCGGTCGATCCGGCGGAGCCGATCCACTCGGTCCACAACCTGCCGGAGTATGGAGGGCGCGCCGTCTCGCTGCACATCTACTCGCTGCCGTTCGATTCCTGCGAGGTCTACCTCCTCGACAAGGGGCGGTACCTCGACATGCCCCTGCACTTCACCAGCAGGTTCGGGGTGCTGTGCCCGGGCGAGCGCGCGGTCGCGGCCTCGCCCTCGCCTGCGGCGCTCTGAATCAGGTGCGGGCGCTTCCGGGCTGGCTGCGGCGCCCTGGCCCGGCCTCCTGGAGCGCCGCCCTGCCTCTGTCCTTCCTCCTGCTCTACGCCGTCGTGGTCGTCTGGAAGGCCTGGGTCTGCGACGACGCCTACATCACCTTCAAGACGGTGGACAACTTCGTCGAAGGGTACGGCCTGAGGTGGAACGTCCTGGAGCGGGTCCAGGTGTACACGCACCCCCTGTGGATGCTCCTGATCCTGGCGCTCTACCCTCTGACGGGCGAACTCTTCTACACGTGTATCTTCCTGTCCGTGGCGGTCTCGCTCGGCGCGCTCCTGCTGTTCGCCTTCCGGCTGGCAGGCTCCATTCATCTCGCCTGCCTGGGGGTTGCCGTCTTCACCGTCTCGAGGGCCTTTACCGACTACTCGACCTCCGGCCTGGAGAACCCTCTGACCCATCTCCTCCTCGGCATCTTCCTCTGGATCTTTCTCGCGGAGAATGAGCCGGGCGCCCGCGAAGTTCTTCTGCTGTCCCTGATCGCGGCGTTGATGGGCACGACCAGGATGGACGCTCTCCTGATCATGGCGCCCGCCCTGGCCCTGACGATCTTCACGCGCTTCTCGCGGGGCACGCTCCTGGCCGGCGCCCTCGGCGCGATCCCCCTCCTGGCATGGGAGACCTTCTCGCTCTTCTACTACGGCTTCCCGTTCCCGAACACCGCCTACGCCAAGCTGAACACCGGGCTCGGGACCCTGGAGCTGGCCCGGCGGGGGATCGAGTATCTCCAGAATTCGCTTCTCTTTGACCCGCTCACGCTCGTCGCCACGGCCGCAGGGATCTCTGTGCCACTCGTGGCTCGAAGGTGGCGCGCCGCGGCCGTCGGCACCGGCATCGCTCTCTATCTGCTTTACGTCGTTCTGATAGGCGGTGATTTCATGAGCGGGCGGTTCCTCACCGCACCCCTCTTCGCCGCTCTCGTTCTGTGCTGCCGGTTCCCCCTGGGAGCGGCACCGGCGTGGGTCCTGGTGGCGGCCGTGGCGATCGCCGGCGGGCTCCTTCCCCTTTACTCCCCCTTCTTCAGCGCGGGCCGGGACGAAGCCGGCATCGATCACCCCGCGATCGACGCGAACGGCATCGCGGACGAGCGCGCGGTCCAGAAGGAGGTCGCTTCGCTGCTTCGGGCCCCTGGCGGCGTAGACCCCTGGCCGAACCCCGGCGCGGCGAAGTACGCGGCCGACTTGAGGACTGCCTGGGAGTTCGATCCCTGGATGCCCCGAATGATGGCCCTCGGAGTAATCGATCGGGACGAGGCCTGGCCGCCGGGAGCCCTGATGCAGGAGGCGGCCGCGCCGCTCACTCCCGTCGCGGTCAGGGGCAACCTGGGATACCTCGGGTTTCATGCGGGCCCGGGGCTCCACATCCTGGACTTCTTCGCTCTGGCCGACCCGCTCCTGGCCAGGCTGCCGGCCCTGGAGCGCGACCCGCTTCTGCCGCTCATCATTCCGCGGCTGGCGCCCAAGGGGTATCGGGTGGGACACTTCGTCCGGAAGGTTCCTCCGGGCTACCTCGAGACGCTGATGACGGGCCAGAACCGCATCCACGACAGGGACCTCGCCGCCTACTACGACGCGCTCTCGCTCGTCACCCGCGGCCCGCTCCTGGACAGGCGCCGCCTGGCCGCCATCCGGGACCTGAACACGGGCCGATACGACCACCTGCTGGCCCGGTGAGACAGCGCTCGCGGATGTCGGGCCGCCCCCGGGGTCGCGTGGTACCATGCGACAGGGATGGCTCACGGGCAGGGATGCGTGGCGCGGTCGCGCTCGATCCGCGGGGCGCTGGCGGGAATCCTCGCCGCCCTGGCGGTCGTGGCGGCCCCTCCGTTCGCGGCTCCCAGGCCGCCCCGGCCGGCGAGGGAGCGGAGCGCCCCGGTGTCTTTCGCGGGGATGACGCTCGAGATTCGCGCCGGGAGGCTCGTCGTCTCCCGGGTCGAGCCGGAATCCGCCGCGGCCGCCGCCGGTCTTCTTCCCCTCGACACCGTGCTGGTGCTGAACGACCTGGTCCTGGTCGATCTCGATCCGATCGCTCCCGAGTACGTGATGGAGATCCTCCGCGGGGACAAGACCGATGGTATCCGGTTGATCGTGGGACGGGGGGCGGGCACGCTGACCGTATACCTGAAGCCGCGGCCCGAGGGCGTTCCCGGCGCCGCGTCCGAAGGCCCGGCCGCCGGGCCGGCGGCCCCGGGAAGCGAGGCCCCCTTCTTTTCCGGCCGCGATCAGAAAGGGGAGGAGATTTCCCTGAAGGCCCTGCGCGGGAAGCCGGTGCTGATCGACTTCTGGGCCTCCTGGTGCGCCCCCTGCCGGCAGTCGGCGATCACCCTGCGCCGCCTGGCGGACGAGCACGCGGGGAGGCTGGTGGTCATCGGGGTGAGCCTCGACGACGACCGCCGGCCCTACGAGGCTTTCGTCTACAACCACCACCTTCCCGGGCACCAGATCTTCGACGGCGGCCGGGAGGGGCCGATCGGCCGCCTCTACGGCATCCGCTCCACCGGCATCCCCTTCTCGGTCCTGGTCGATCCGGAGGGTCGCATCGCCGCGTCAGGTGGGTCGCTGCAGGAGATGGAAGGCGCCATCGCACGCCTGGCGGCCGCGCCCGGGACGCGGACAGGCTCCTAATTGAAGATGCCTAGTCCCTGTTCTCGAGCGGGTGTTCGCGCTCCAGGTGGGCGACGGACTCGTAGACGCCGGGGGCCGGCTTCTCCGCGACGCGCGGAAAGACGTAGCGCAGCCACACGGGCGTGATCATCGTGGTGACGAGGACCATGAGCACCATGACGGAGAAGATGTCGTTCCGGATGATGCCGTGCGCCAGGCCGTAGCCGGCCACGATCAGGCCGACCTCGCCGCGGGAGATCATCCCGACGCCGACCCGAAGCGCCTCCCGGTACCGGAAGCCCGAGAGGAAAGCGGCGGCGCCGCAGCCGACCACCTTTCCCAGGACGGCCACGACGAGAATGAACAGGGTGAGCCAGAGGTGGCCGCCGAGCTGCTTGATGTCCGCCCGCAGCCCGATGTTGATCAGGAAGACCGGCACGAAGAACGAGTAGGTGAGCGGATGAACGCCGCGTTCGATCCGTTCCTTGAAGGAGGTCCGGGCGAACAGCACTCCGGCCATGTAGGAGCCGGTGATCGCCGCGACGCCGCCGAGGTATTCGGCCGCCCAGGCGTACAGGAACGCCACGACCACGACGAAGGCCATGACCGGCTCGCTCACCTTGAGGCGGGCCACTCCCTCCGTCAACCGCTCTAGCACCCGGCGGCCCAGCATCCAGGCGAGGACGAAGAAGAGCGTCATCGCCAGGCAGATCCACAGGATCTTCAGCCCCCCGGCGCCGGCGCCTGACCCGGCGCCCGCCGCGTCCCCGGCCCCGGGAGCCAGCGCCCCGCCCCCCACGAGGGCGACGACGATCGACAGCACGATGATCCCCATGACGTCGTCGATCACCGCCGCACCGAGGATCGTGCTCCCCTCCTTCGATCGGAGGCTGCCGAGCTCCATGAGCGTCTGGGCCGAGATGCTGACGCTGGTGGCGGTGAGCACGGCCCCCATGAAGAACCCCTCGCCCCAGCCGTAGCCGTACAGATGGGCGGCCGCGGCGCCGCTGCCGAGCGGCAGGAGGGCGCCGCCGAGCGCCGCCCAGAAGGCGACCTTCCCGACGCGGCGCATCTCCTTCAGGTCGGTTTCCATCCCGGCGACGAACATCAGCAGGATGACGCCGATCCCGGCCAGGTCCTGCACGATTCCGGCCAGATCGGGATGCGCGCCCACCGCCCCGGGGGACGCGGCGAAGATCGGCCAGCGCAGGATGTCGAGGAGGCTGGGGCCGAGGATGAGGCCGGCGAGGATCTCCCCGAAGACGGCCGGCTGGCCGAACCGCGTGCTCAGGTGGCCCGCCGCCTTGGAGGCCGCGACGATGAGCGCCAGGATGAGCATGACCTGCGGGAGGTGCGACATGGGGTGCCTGTATAAAGGAAGGACGGCTTCCGGTCAAGCCGGACGCCCGGCCCAGACGCCCGGCCCCGGACTCGTGCTAACCTCCCGGCCCGTGCTCCCGCCCGGAAGAGCGACGACCCGCCGCGTCCTCTTTTTCCTTCCGCCGATCCTGACGATCCTCCTCGCCCCGGCGAGGCCGGCGCGGGCCACCGAGCCGGATGATCCCTTTCCGCTCCGCAGCCAGCTGCCATTCAATCTGATGTTCCTGGATCAGAAGCCGGCGAGCGGCCGGATCCTGGCGCCGCGCCGGACGCGCTTCTCCTTGAGTTTCGCCTATGAGAGCACGTTCGCCGCCTCCGACGACCTGGTGGACATGTTCCGGCAGGACGGTTTTGCGACCTACGGCGGGAAGGTCACGCTGCCCCTGCTCCAGTCGGCGGCGGCCCGGAGCCCGGGCCGGACCGCCTTCGTCCTGGACGGGGAGACTCTGAGGGTCGTGCTGGACGCGGGGATCGGCGTGGGGCCCCGGCTCGAGCTGGGCGCCGAGGTCCCCCTGATCTCCCACCGGGGCGGCTTCCTCGACTCCGCGATCGATTCCTACCACGACCGTTTCAACCTGCCGGACGGCGGCCGGACGGTCTTCGCGCGGGACCTCTACCGCGCCGGCTACGTCGGGGACGGCGAGTCGGTTTTCTTCGACCGGGGGACCGGAGGGATCGGCCTGGGGGATGTCGTCCTGACGGGGAAGACGCTGCTGGTCCGCGGCAGGCGAGCCGTCCCGTCAATCGCCGCCTCCTTCTCCATGAAGCTTCCGACGGGCGATCCCGATCGCCTCCAGGGCAGCGGCAGCACCGATTTCGGCGCCTCGCTGTATCTCACGGGCCGGTTCGGGAGATCGAGCCTCCATGGAGCCTATGGCTACGCCTCCCTGGGCCGGTGGGAGATCGCCCCCGGTCTTCTCCTGCTCAATCCGCGGAGCCTGAGCGCGACCTACGCCTACGCGGCAACGCCGGAGAGCCACCTGATCCTCCAGTTCCTGCGCTCGACCGGACCGTTCCGGTACCGAACCGGCAGCGATCTCGGACGGGTCGCGATGGAGGTCGCGGTCGGGTTCCGGCATCGCGTGCGCGGCGACCTGCACCTGGAATGGGCCGTCCTGGAAAACCTGAGCCGGTCGCTGAACACGCCGGATTTTGGACTGTTCCTGGGGCTGAGCAGCCGCGGCGCGCTCGCCGGAGGGCCTCCGGAAAGGCCGGATCGGTTCCACTAAGCCATTGAGCCCAAGAGACTTGTCCACGAGGACCCGGGCGCCACCTGGACCTCAGGAGGTCACTGCTGAACATGCCGGCAATTCGCGCCGCCTCGATTACGAGCACTTATCAAATTCGTTGACCGTCTCCTAGTGTCGCCGTATAATTCCCACGGATTCCAAGTCCATCGCGAGGTTGCGCGAAATACTCGGTGTGCCGGGGTGTACAGGCTCTTTCAGGAGATCCATCGTGGAACCACTTGACAAGGCGGTCATCGGCAATCGTATCAAGGCATTGAGGAAGACGAAGGGACTGCGCCAGTGGCAGATGGCGGAGAAACTTGGCGCCACCCAGCCCGCGATCCACAAGTACGAGAACGGCATCCTTCCGGAGGTCAAGCGCCTCCTCGAGCTGGCCCGCATCGGCAGCACGTCCATCGAGTGGATTCTCACCGGACGGCACTGGGAGAACGGCTCGACGCAGATGGAGCGGCTGAAGGCCGAGGTGTACGAACTGGCGTACCAGTTCAACGCCCTGACGCCGGAGGAGCGCAAGATCCTCGCTGACGGGCTCGAGGTGATCAACGGCGCGATCGCGGCGCTGCGCCAGCGGACGGGCCAGGAGCCGCGCGAGCTGAGCGACATCGAGCTGGCCCGGGAGCTGAAGGCCTTCGAGAAGAACGGCCGGGTGGCCCTGGTGGCGGCCCTGGCGCTGTACGATGCCGTCGTCACGACGCTCGCCAGCAGCAAGGTCCGCGAGCTGCACCGCTTCGGACAGGGCACCGCCGATCAGCCGCTGAGCGAAGGCGCCGTCCGCCTCCCCGGGCTGCAGAAGAACGCCAGCTGAGTCGACCGGGCCGATCCGGCCCGTGCGTCGGTTTGACATGCCTTTCCGGCCGGTCTAACCTCCCGCAATGAATCTGTTCGGAGACGACCGCGAGGCTGCCGATCCCCCCCGGGGGGGGACGAAACATGGCGACCGGCGCGGCGCGGCACCGCCGCCCGGCGGCGAGCCACGCAGTGCGCCGCTCGCGGAGCGCCTGCGTCCCGAAAGCCTCGACGCGATCGTCGGACAGGACGACCTGATCGGAGCGGACAGGCCCCTGCGCCGTGCCATCGAGCAGGACCAGGTCCACTCGATGATCCTCTGGGGCCCGCCGGGGTCCGGCAAGACGACAATCGCCCGCCTCATCGCCCGCCTCACCCGGGCCCAGTTCCTCGCGTTCAGCGCCGTCCTCGTGGGCATCAAGGAGGTCAGGGACGTCATGAGCGCGGCGGATCGGTACCAGCGATCCGCCGGACGCCGGACGATCTTCTTCCTGGATGAGATCCACCGCTTCAACCGCGCGCAGCAGGACGCCTTCCTGCCTTACGTCGAGCGGGGCGCCATCATCCTGATCGGCGCCACGACGGAGAACCCCTCCTTCGAGGTGAACGCCGCTCTCCTGTCGCGCTGCACCGTCTACGCACTGCGCCCGCTGGAGGACACCGACATCGTCGCGATCCTCGGGCGCGCCCTGGCCGACCCGCGGGGGCTCGCCGACCGCCGCGTGGCGGCGGACGGGGACGATCTTCTCTACCTGGCGTCGCTGTCGGGAGGGGACGCGCGGCGGGCCCTCAATGTCCTGGAGACCCTCGCGATCACCACTCCGGCGGGCCCCGACGGGAGGCGCCCGATCGACCGGCAGGCGATCGCCCGGGCGGTGCAGCGCGCGCCGCTCCTCTACGACAAGGCGGCCGAGGAGCACTACAACCTGATCTCGGCGCTGCACAAGTCGCTCCGCAACAGCGACGCGGACGCGGCGCTCTACTGGCTGGCCCGCATGCTGGAGTCGGGGGAGGATCCGCTCTTCGTCGCCCGCCGCATGGTGCGCTTCGCCTCGGAGGACATCGGGAACGCCGATCCTCAGGCGCTGGCGGTCGCGCTGGCGGCGAAGGACGCGTTCCACTTCCTGGGGATGCCCGAGGGGGCGCTCGCCCTCGCGCAGGCGGCCGCCTACCTGGCCGCCGCCCCCAAGAGCAACGCGGTCTACGCCGCCTACGGCAAGATCCAATGCGACTTGAAGACGGGCCAGGTCGATCCGGTCCCGCTGGCGATCCGCAACGCTCCGACGCGCCTGATGGCCGCTCTCGGCTACGGGCAGGGCTACGAGTACGCCCACGACTTCGAGGAGGGGACGAGCGGCCTGGAATGCCTCCCCGAGCGCCTGCGCGGGCGGCGCTACTACGATCCGCGGCCGGTCGGGTACGAGAAGGTGATCGCGGATCGTCTGAAGGATCTTGCGGAGATGCGCCGCCGCATGCGGGAAGGCCGCCGGCCGGGCGCGGCTCAGGACGGCGTCAAGCGCTGAGGGCCGCCTTCCGCGCCGGCTTCAGGAGGCGCCAGGTCGCGTCCTTGTCCGGGCAGGCCTCGCACATCGGGAGGATCTTCCCCGCCTCGAACTCGCCGACGACCGCGCGACCCGCGAGGTGGCAGGCCTGGCACCGGTAGGTGCCGGCGATCTGGCACACCTCACCGCTCTTCCAGGTGCGCGACGAATTCACGAGATCCTCCGCGAAAACGCGGCCATTGTGGCAGAGGGACGCGAACAAGTCAAAGGACGGGGGCGGCCGCCTCGCGCCGCCGCTCACGCGGGCGCGGTCGGCCGGCGGGATCGCCGGGTCACCCTGCCGCCGTCGCCGCCTCCCGGGCCCGTCCCGCCGCGGAGCGTGATCCGATCGATGCGCGGGCGGCAGAGGAGACGCGCCGGGAGGAACGACCAGCCGAGCCCGCGGCTCACGTGCAGGCGCACTCCCGGCCCCGCGTCATACCAGCCCTCGAGGAAGCCGCGCGTGCCGGGTGGGACCCAGATCGCTCCGAGCAGCGGCAGGCGCACCTGGCCGCCGTGCGTGCGACCCGCGAAGACGAGGTCGATGTCCCAGTTCCCCAGGTAGCGGACGATCTCCGGCGTGTGGGAGAGGAGGATGCAGACGTCCCGGCGCGGGACGCGGGCCATCGCCCGGCTCAGGTTGTCGTGGCCGCTGGCGGGATCGTCGAGGCCGGCGACGTGGATCCGCCCGGCGGCGCGCGGGAGGCGGACGCTGCTGTTGCGGAGGAGCGTGAAGCCGGCGCGTTCCAGGGATTCGGGGCCCCAGCCCGTCGCCACGCCGTCGCGGTGGTCATGGCTGCCCCAGACGGCGAAGTTGCCGTAGCGCGATCGCAGAGCGCCGAGGAACCTTTCGAGGTCCGCCGGCGTGGCGCCGCGGCGCGTCAGATCGCCCGAGACCAGGATGAGGTCCGGCCGGGCGTCATTGACCATCGCGAGCGCGCGGCGTTCGCGCAGTCCGAACCGGCCGACGTGCAGGTCGCTGAGGTGGACGATCGTCAGGTCGGGCTGGCTGGCGGGCATCGCCGGGATGAACTCGACCGATCGGTGGACCTCGATCCAGTCGGGCTCCACCAGGAAGGCGTCGATCATCAGCGCGGCGCCCGACGCCAGGCAGACGACGAGGAGAAACCGGGTGGGCCGACCGTCCACCCCGATAATATAGGGCCGGTCCGGGGGACCGCCACCCCCGCCGCGGCGCGCGGCACGGTTCGGCGCAGCGGCGCGGGCAGGCGCACGCCTCACCTCGCGACCGGTCGCGGCGCGCGCTGAAGGGCGGCGGGACGGACCGCTCCCTCGCGACGGCCCCGCGCCTCGGCAGGGACCATCCCCTCACGGGGATGCCTCAGGCTGCTTGACCCGGATAGCCTCTTGGGCTAGCCTTGTGGGTCACGCCACAGGGGTTTCACCGCCCCTCCGAGTGGGAACGGCCATTACCCTTGACTGACAGACACCACCACGGTCACGGCCGGCCTGCGCAAGGCCGGCACCAACATGCGCATCGCTTCCCGTCCGGATCCGGGAAGCCCCGGGATCACCAATCCGGCGGCGCCTCGGGCGGCGAGGCCTCCAGCCAGGATCCCCGGCACAGGCAGGGGAAGCCTCCGGCGCCGGCTCACGATCCGGGGCCCGCCCGGACGGACGACGACCGCGGCCCTCAGTCCCATCGCGGGCCCCGCGACCATCGCCACAGGCACGGCTGGAGGCGGCGCGCCCACCGCCAGCACCAGGAGCCGCGGACTCAGGGGACTGGAGGCCCGGCGGACCGGCCCGACAACATGGGCGCGCACGCGAACGGCGCGGCTCCGGCGGAGGCGAGGGGCGCCGGGCCGGCCCAGGAGGCGCGCGGCGTCCTGGAGATCGCTGCCGACGGCGGCGGCTTCCTGCGGCAGCCGGAGCGCAACTATCGGCCCTCGCATCTGGATACCTACGTCCCGCGCGCCCTGCTCGAGCGCCTCGGGCCGGCCCGGCCGAGCGTGAACGGCAACGGGATCGAGGGGAGCGAGATCGAGGGGATCGCCTCCGCGGGCGGACAGGCGTCGCGCCGGGAGGACCCCGGCCACCGGGTGCGCGAAGCGCACGATCGGCATGGCGCGCGCGGCGGAGGGGGGCATCCCGGCTGGCGCGGCGGGGCGGGCGGCGGGTCCACCCGCCTGGTCGAAATCGTCAAGATCAATGGGATGCCCCCCCCGGAGTTCGCCGCGCGGCGCCGGTTCTGGGAGCTGACCTCCATCGATCCTTTCGAGAGGATCCGCCTGGAGACCGACCGGACGGAGCTCTCCACGCGTGTCATCGATCTCCTGACGCCTATTGGCAAGGGGCAGCGCTGCCTCATCGTCGCCCCGCCTCGGGCGGGCAAGACGACCCTCCTGCAGAAGATCGCCTCCGCCATCACGCGCAACCATCCCGAGATCCACCTGGTCGTCCTCCTCGTGGACGAGCGCCCGGAGGAGGTGACCGACATGAAGCGCAACGTGCGCGGCGAGGTCATCGCGTCCTCCTCGGACGACCTGGCGCGGCAGCACGTCTCGGTGGCGCGCATCGTCCTGGAGCGGGCCCGCCGCCTGGTGGAGGTGGGGCGGGACGCCGTGATCCTGCTCGATTCGCTCACACGGCTGGCGCGGGCGCACAACACCGCCACCCCGGGGACGGGCCGCACGCTGAGCGGCGGACTGGACGCCCGCACCATGGAGCAGCCGCGCCGCCTGTTCGGCGCCGCCCGCAAGGCCGAGGAAGGAGGCAGCCTGACGGTCATCGCGACCGCTCTGGTGGACACGGGTTCCCGCATGGACGACGTCATCTTCCAGGAGTTCAAGGGGACCGGGAACATGGAGCTGGTGCTCGACCGGGCGATGTTCGAGCAGCGGATCTATCCGGCCGTGGACATCGCCCGATCCGGGACGCGCAAGGAGGAGAAACTGTTCTCGAAGGAGGACCTGCCGCGGATCCACAAATTGAGACGGGTGCTGTTCGAGATGAAGCCCCGCGACGCCATGATGAAGCTCCTGGACAAGCTGGCGAAGTACCCGGCCAACGCCGACTTCCTCACGGCCCTCGACGCGTGAGGGCCTCTCCGGGCGCCCCGCGATTTTGCTGAGACATCCCCACTTTCTGGTGGCGGCCGCACCGCCTCGCGGGGGACGGCGTCGCCGCGCCGGGATGGGCAGAAACCGCCCACCGGCGCGGCGCGCCTAGGCCCTCCCACGCCCGGCCGCGTGAACTGCGCGCGGCCACGGGCGCGGTCCGGGACGCCCCCGCGAGGCGGTGCGG
>JACQNT010000218.1 GCA_016202915.1 Acidobacteriota bacterium | reverse complement strand
TGCGATCTCAGCGACATCCTGACCGTCGGCGTCAGCATCTTCTGAACCAGGAGCGGGGCGCAGGCGTCCTGCCGGCGCTCCCGGCGCTCTTCCCGGCGGCGCCTGGACCCGGCGGCCCGGGCGCGGCTACAATGGGACGACGCGGCGCGGCCGCCTCGCCGCCGGGGGAGGGCGTTGGACCTTAAGGAGATCAAGAAGCGGATCGAAGAGGGGATCCCGGAGACCCGGGCGGAGGTCGAGGGTGCCGAGGATCACTACAGCGCCGTCGTAGTGTCGCGGGCCTTCGCGGGGAAGACCCGGATCGACCAGCACCGCATGATCTACGCCCTGTTCCGGGACGAGATGGCCCGCCAGGAGATTCACGCCCTGGCGCTCAGGACCTGCACTCCGGAGGAGTGGGAGAGCGAGCGCCGGGGCCAGCCGAGGTGATCATGGACCAGGAGATTCTCGAGCAGATCAAGAAAGAGATCGCGGCCAACAAGATCGTCGTGTTCACGAAGGGGACCAAGGAGGCGCCGATGTGCGGCTTCTCGGCGCGGGCGATCTCGGTCTTCAAAGAACTGGGCAGGCCCTTCAAGACGATCGACATCCTGCCCGACCCGCGCATCCGCCAGACGCTGTCGGCGTACAGCAACTGGCCGACCGTCCCGCAGGTGTTCATCAACGGGAAGTTCATCGGCGGCTGCGACATCGTCACGGAGATGCACCAGAAGGGGGAGCTGCAGCCGATCGTCGAGGCAGCCTTCAAGAGCCAGGCCTGATCTCTCCTCCGGCCGTCAGGCGCCGCTGATCTTCACTGCGACGCGCTTCGGCCGGCGTGCGTCGAAATGATCCCCATCCAGAGCGAGTCAACCCCGGCGGGCGTCGGTGTGGCGACGCCCGTCCCGCCGCGAACGGGCCGGTCCCGCGGCGGCGGGGTGGCGCGGGGCCGGGGCGGGGCCTAGATTCTTCCGACGGGACCGTGTACCAAATGGTGATCGTCAGCGACTGAGGGGTCTGCCATTCCCACTCCCGCCGAATACGCCAGGAGGGCCAGGCAGGCGGCCCGCGACAAGGACTTCGCCCAGGCCGGCGACTTCCATCGCCTGGCCGGCGACTGGAAGCGGGCCAACCAGATGTACCTCAAGGGCGGGCACCACGACCTGGCGGCCCGGCTGGCCGAGGAGATGGGGGACCTCTCGTCGGCATCGCTCTACTACCTGAAGGCGGGGGACCTGCAGGCCGCCGCCGAGATCGAGCTGAAGCTGGAGCACGCCGAGAAAGCGGCCTGGATGTTCAGCCGGGCGGGCCAGTACGTCCGGGCGGCGGAGCTCCTGGAGTCGGTGGACCAGTTCCGGGAGGCCGCCGGGCAGTACGAGAAGGGAGGCTTCAGGGAGAAGGCGGCGTTCCTCTTCGTGAAGGCGGGCGAGCACCGGGCGGCCGCCACCCTCTTCGAGGCTCTGATCCAGGAGGCCGCGAAGGAGGAGCCCGGGGGATTCCGCTCGGAGTCGCAGAAGAGCGCCCTGCTGCGCTACCACCGGTACTGCGGGGAGCTGCTCCTCAAGACGAACGATCCCGACAGGGCCGCCCCCCACTTCGAGTCCGCCCTCCTCTTCGACCAGGCGGCCGAGGCCTGGCAGCGCGCCGGCCTGGTGGAGAGGGCGGCCGACATCCTCCTCCGCCTGCAGAGGCCCGAGGAGGCGTGCCGGATCCTGCAGGAATCGGGCAAGGACATCTCCACCCTGGCCCCCGCCGTCCGGGCGGAGATCCTGGGCCGGCAAGGAAAGCACAGTGAGGCGGCGGAGATTCTCGAGAAGGCCGGGAGCCTGTACCGCGCCGCGGAGGCGTGGAAGGCGGCGGGCGATTCCCTCAAGGCCGCGGCGCTCTTCGAGAAGGAGGGGGAGCTGGAGCAGGCCGCCAACCACTACGTCCTGGCCGGGAGGCCGGAGGAGGGGGCGCGCCTCCTGGAGGGGATGCGCGACTTCCGCAACGCCGCCAATTTGTTCCGGAAGGCCGGGAGGCCGGAGGACGCCGCCAGGGTCTACCTGAAGGCCGAGGACCCCGTGGCGGCGGCCCGCATCCACTACGAGCGCAGGGATTACGACGCCTGCATCAAGGCGCTCCAGAAGGTCGGTCCCGACGACAAGGACCACCGGAAGGCGTCCTTCCTCCTGGGCCGTATCTTCGCGGACCAGGGGCTGCATACCCTGGCCGCCGACAAGTTTCTGGCCGCCATCGGCGACGAGGAGGTGAACGACGAGACGGTGGTCATCTATTACTCCCTCGCCCTGGTGCACGAGGCGAACCTCAGGCCGCGCGAGGCTCTCGCCGTCTACCAGAAGATCCTGTCCTTCGACTACGGATACAAGGACGCGCTGTCCCGCCTGAAGGCGATCGAGGAAAAGCCGCTCGCCACGCTCGGGACCCGGGGGAGCACGAGGAAGCCGGCGGCAGAGAGCGGCTGGTCCGAGCCGGGCCGCTACCGCTTCGAGGGGTCGCTCGGCGCGGGGAAGGTGGGGGAAGTCTTCCGCGGGACCGACACGGTGCTCGGGAGGCAGGTGGCGATCCGCATCCTGTCGGAAGGGCCCTCGGAGACCGGGAAGGCGGACCGCTTCCTGAAGGAAGCGGCGGCCGCCGCGCAGCTCAGCCATCCGAACATCGTGTCGATCTACGACACCGGTATCGACGAGCGCGGCAAGTTCATCGTCAGCGCCCTGGCCGAGGGGAAGACGCTCAGGGCGCTCCTCCAGGAGCAGGTGCGGTTCGAGGTGAGCCGCATCGTGGAGATCGGCCGGCAGATCCTGGAGGCGCTCGACCACGCCCACGGGCGCGGCGTCCTGCACCGCAACCTGCGCCCCGAGAACATTTTCATCGCCGAGGGCGACCGGGTCGGCCTCTCCGACTTCGGCCTCATGGTGCGTCTCTCCGACCTGACCACCCAGGAGCTTTCCACCGGACGTGTCATCCAGTACACCCCGCCGGAGGTGCTCCTGAAGGAACGGGTGGACCAGCGGTCGGATCTGTACACGTTCGGCTGTGTCCTGTACGAGATGGCGGTGGCGCACCCTCCCTTCGTCGGCAGCGACATCGGGCACCTCCAGGTGCACGCCCCGGTCCCCCTGCCCGGCCCCGGCGAGAGGCCGCTCCCCGCCTTCCTGCAGGCCATCATCCTGCGCTGCCTCGAAAAGGACAAGGACCGGCGCTACCCCGACGCCCGGGCGGTCCTTCAAGATTTGGAGCTGAAGGAGGTCGTCCCGGGGATGGTTGTGGCCGGGCGCTACGAGGTGCTCGCCGAGGTGGGGCGCGGCGGCATGGGGACCATCTTCAGGGCGCGCGACGTGGAGCTCGACGAGACCGTGGCGCTCAAGTTCCTGAACGGGCCGATTGGCGCCGATGTCGCGGCGCGCTTCATCCAGGAGATCAAGACGGCGCGCCAGGTGGTGCACCCTAATGTCGTGCGGGTCTTCAACTTCGAGAAGTGGCGCGACCACCCGTTCATCGTCATGGAATACATCGACGGCCTCCCCCTGCCGCGCTGGCTGACGCGGAGCCCGGCGCCGCGCCGCCCGGACCGCCTGCGCCTGGCCCTGCAGCTGGCCTCGGCCCTCGACGCCGCCCATCGGGTCGGGGTCATCCACCGAGACATCAAGCCGGACAACAT
>JACQNT010000220.1 GCA_016202915.1 Acidobacteriota bacterium | reverse complement strand
GGCTCGCGCGGACCGGGCTTGCCTGCCCGTGTTCTTGACGATTCCGAGGCTGTGGGCGCGCCGTTCCCAGGTTGCTCCGGGAAGCACGGGTGCGGGGGGCAGCGCCTCCGGCTCGAGGGGCCCTCTCGGAGCGCGCCCGTGGCCGCGCGGTGTCTGCGGCCGGGCGAGCGAGAGGGAGCGGCGACGCGGCCGTCGGCGCTCTGTGCCGATCCGGCCGCGGAGACCGCGTGCCCCGCGAGCCGGAGGCGCTGCCCCCAGAAACCGGGGCTGGCATCTCAGGCGGTTTCGCGATTGACATCCTGGAGACGGTGTGGCAGAAAGGTGCGCCCGCCATGAAGCAGGATGAGGTCCGCCGATGATCCTCCGGAGATGCCGCTTATGAGCAGCGGGGGCGCGGGAGCGCCGCGCCGCCTGTACCGCTCGCGCCTCGACCGCAAGATGGGCGGCGTATGCGGGGGGATCGCGGAGTACTTTGGCATCGACCCGGTGATCGTGCGGCTCCTCTGGGTCGCCGTAACGATCGTGTCGATGGGAGCCGGCATCCTGCTCTACATCATCGCCCTGCTGGTGGTCCCCAGCAATCCTCATCAGGCCGGCCCGCAGCCGGTCGCCTAGCGTGCCGGGGGAGGGAGCGCCGCGGGAGGCGGTCGGCGGCGGCCGGCCCGGCGGCGACCGTGGCCGCCACCCGGCGATCGCCCGGGTGTGTTTCCACCTGAACGGGATCTTCCTGCTCTGCTGGGCCGTCTACCTGGCGGGGCCGGACGTCTCCGGCATCCTCGCGACGAGCCGGCAGGGGGCGGGGTACAGGATCTTCTACGGGGCCTTCTTCCTCCTCCACTTCGTCCTGGCCGCGACCGGCATCATCGCGCTGTTCGTGGTGATCATCGAGCTGCACGCCGAGCGCCCTGTGCGCGGCTTCCCTGGCGTGATCATGGCGCTGGCGCTGCCGGTCGCCTCCTTCCTCTATTTCGCGGCGCGCTACCTCCTGCAGGTCCGCCACTGGCTGGAGGGCTAGAGGAGATCGAGGATCTCCCGTTCCAGCGTCGCAGCGTCGACCAGCCCGTGGTAGACCCTGACGGCCCGGCCGGAGCGGTCGACGACGAAGGTGGTCGGGATCGCCTCGGGATCGCCGAACAAGGCCGACGCCTGCCCGTTGAGCATGCCGCTCGGGTAGCGCATCGGGACGGCGCGGGTGAACTCCACGACAGCGGCCGGGCTCGCATCGACCGAGATGCCCACGACCACCAGGCCCCGATCGCGGTAGCGCTCGTAAATGGCGTTGAGATGGGGGATCCCCTCGCGGCAGGGCCCGCACCACGTGGCCCAGAGGTCGAAGACCCGGACCTTCCCGCCGAAGTCGGCCAGGCGGATCGTCCGCCCCTGGGGGTCCTGCAGGTTGAGGTCGAGAAAGGGGTCGGTATGCGTCTGGGCGGAGAGCGGCGGGGCGCTCTCGCTCGCGCCGCGCTCGCGATCCCCCGATCGGCAGCCGACCGGCAGCAGAACCGGGAGCAGGACCGCGTGCAGCAGCGCCGCCAGGAGCGACGCCGCGCGGATCCTGATCATCGGCGCGCGGGCGGCGGGGGAGCCGGGCGGGCCTCGAAGCTGGTGATCGAGATGGAGGGGGGCTTCCGTTCCTGGTGCTCGTGGAGCCGGAAGCCGATCCGGAAATCCCCGGTGAGCCCCGGGTGCCGCCGGAAGAGGCGGCGGAGCAGGTCCCCCTCCAGGACCTGGTAGGCGTAGGGAGCGTTCAGGACCCTGAAGGTGATCCGCCGGTCCGGGCCGATGGTGAAGCGGCCGACGGCGGTCACCGAGCACTCGCCGCCGAGCTTGAACCCGGCGCTGTGCACGCGCGCCTTCACCTCGCGCACGCCGAGGGACCGGCCCTCCACCGCCTCGACGCGGACCAGGCCGGAGGAGAGGTCGGCCGCGACGCGGGACACCCCCCCGAGCGCCCTGATCGACTCCTCGACTCCGCGGGTGCACAGGGCGCAGGTCATGCCGCGCACCGGCACGACCATCTCGGACACGCGCGCCTCGGAGGCCGGCGCAAGGAGGATCGCCGCCGCGAGGATCGAGGCCACGGCCGCCGCCGCTCCCCTTCCGGGCATGCATCGTCCTCTTTCCCGATCTCTCACTTCAGGCCTCCTCGCAGGCGACGTCGAGACGATAGTCCGCGCGACCCCCAAAGGCAAGCCGGCGCGCGGTGGAGCCCGCCGGACCGCTATGATACGATTTTCGCCTATGGAGGCAACCAGGCCCGAAACCACAGCGGAGGCCAGGCCCGAGCGCCCGGCGGCGGCCGAGAAGTCGGCGGTTTACCGCTCCTTCTGGCGCAAGCTGGACGGGATCACCGAGGCGAACGGGCCTTCCGGGGACGACTTCGGCGTGGACAGGCTGAAGGAGATCATCGCGCAAAACGCCGGCTTGCCGGCGAAGGGCCTGGCCGACCTGATCTTCCAGAGGGTGGAGGGCTTCTCGCGCCGCTCCCGGCCGCGCGACGACCAGACCGTGGTCGTCGTCCGGTACCCGCGGTCCGCCTGAACCTCCGGGATGCTCCGCCCCGTTGTGACGGACTACTCCTCATGCAGCTTCTGGCTGGAAACCTCGGGCGACGACCTGACGCCGCGGGCGCCGCTGGACGGATCGATCGACGCCGACGTCGCCATCCTCGGCGCCGGCTACACCGGCCTGTGGACGGCCTACTACCTCCTCAAGAGGGCCCCGTCGCTCCGCGTGGCGGTGATCGAGAAGGAGATCGCCGGGTTCGGGGCCTCCGGCCGCAACGGCGGGTGGTGCTCATCCAGGCTGAACATCGGTCTCGACGTTCTTGCCGAGCGCCACGGGGCGGAGGCGGCGCGGGCCCTCGTGGAGCACCTGTGCGCGACCGTCGACGAGATCGGCAGGGTCTGCGCCGTGGAGACGATCGACGCCGGGTTCACCAAGACGGGCGCGCTCTTCGTCGCCCGCTGGCCGCATCAGGTGCCGGCCATGCGGGAGTACGCCGGGGCCTACGAGCGGCTCGGCCTCGGCGATCACGTCCGCCTGCTGGACGCCGCCGAGACGGCGCGGCGTGTCCGGGTCCGCGGCGCCCGGGGCGCTTTCTCCAGTCCCGACTACGCCTCCGTTCACCCCGGCAGGCTGGTGCGGAGCCTGGCCCGTGTCGTCGAGTGTCTCGGGGCGACGATCTACGAGCAGACACCGGTGACCGACTACACGATCGGGCGGGCGCCGCGCCTGAGCACGCCCCGCGGCGATGTCCGGGCCGCCACCATCGTCCTCGCCGGCGAGGCCTACCTGACCCGCCTGCGCCGTCTCCGCCGGCAGCTCCTGCCGATCTACTCGCTGATCGTGCTGACCGAGCCGCTCTCCGAGGCGCACTGGGAGGAGATCGGCTGGCGGGGGCGCGAGTGCCTGGCCTCGTTCCGGCTGACGGTGGACTACCTGACGCGCACCGCGGACGGCCGCATCCTCTTCGGGGGGCGCGGGGCGCCGTACCACTTCGGATCCGGGATCGCCGACGCCTTCGACCGCGACGCGGCGACGCACGAGGTGCTGCGCCGCATGGCGCGGGAGTGGTTCCCGTGCCTGGAGGGGGTGCGCTTCACGCACGCCTGGGGCGGCCCGCTCGGGATCCCCCGGGACTGGATGCCCACCAGCTCCTTCGACAGGGCCGCCGGGCTGGCGAGCGC
>JACQNT010000213.1 GCA_016202915.1 Acidobacteriota bacterium | reverse complement strand
GTGCAGGACCGCCTGCTGGGCCTGCTGCTGGAGATCCCGGTCCTGGCGCTCGGGCTGTCCCTCGGCTGGCTGGCGCTGGGGCAGGCCTCCTTCCAGCCGAACGAAAAGACGGTCCGGGTCGGACAGGTGGAGGCGCGGCGGGCGGGGTGGGGGAAGGTCGGGGTGCGCTTCGTCCCCGATCCCCTGTACCCCCTGGACGCGGTCCTCGAGGGAGAGGTCTCCGGAGCGCGCTGGGCGCTGGCCGGCGATTTCATCGCCTGGGATCGGGGCGTGAAGTGGCTGGGCTTCCGGGACGGGCACCGTCTCCGCTACCTCCTCGGCACGAACGACTCGCCCGGCCTGACGCCGGCCGCCAGGGGCGATCGCGCTGTCCTCGAGCCGCTCCCGGCGGCCGCGCGCCGCCTCGTGGCGCTGGATCGATATTTGCCGTTCCTGACGGTGCGCACCGAGACGTCCCCATGGTTTCCGCTGGCCGACCGCCAGGTGATGGTCCTCTACGCCATCGGCCCGGGCTACCTGGCGGACGTGGCCTCCGAAGGCCGCTCCTCCTCACGGTCCGGGCCCGGCCCGGGAGGGTGAGACTGAGACATCCCCAGTTTGGGACGCGGGCCACGCCGCGTCGCGAGGCGCCGCGCCCTGCGCCTCGAACTGGGGATACTTCAGAGGGCGGGGATATTGACAGCGACCTTCCCCCGACGGTAGGTTATCGCCCCTTCGGTTCTCCATTAGGATTCTCCGTAATCCTCTGGTAGATTGATCGTCCCCTACGCGGCAGAGGAGGGGGGAGGAGCACGGCATGATCGAGGCCAACGGGCTCACCAAGGTCTTCGGCGGGCGCCCGGCTGTGGACGGGGTGACCTTCACGGTCAGCAAGGGGGAGATCCTCGGCTTCCTCGGCCCCAACGGGGCGGGGAAGACGACGACGATGCGGATCCTGACCGGCTTCATTCCCCCCACGTCGGGCAGCGCCCGGGTGGCGGGGTTCGACGTCCAGGACGAGCCGATCGAGGTCAAGAAGCGGATCGGATATCTCCCGGAGCACCCCCCGCTGTACCGCGAGATGCTCGTCCGGCCGTTCCTGCAGTTCGTCGCCACCATCCGCGGCGTGCCACGGAGGGAGGTCAAGGCGAAGGTCGACAGGGCCATCGAGCGCTGCGGCCTGTCCACCGTCGCGGGTCGGCTCATCGGCCTGCTGTCGAAGGGGTTCCAGCAGCGTGTCGGGCTGGCGCAAGCGATCCTTCACGACCCGGAGGTCCTGATCCTGGACGAGCCCACGATCGGGCTCGATCCCTCGCAGATCCGCGAGATCCGGAACCTGATCAAGAGCTTCGCGGGGGAGCACACGGTGATCCTCTCGACCCACATCCTGGCCGAGGTCACCATGACCTGCGGCCGTGTGCTGATCATCAACGAGGGGAAGATCGCCACGGATGAGACCCTGGAGCGCCTCGCGACCCGCGGCGAGACCCGCCGGATCGCCCTGCGCCTGGCGCGCACGGGCGACGGGGTGGCGGAGGCGATCGGGGCCATCCCGGGGGTCCTCAGCGTCCGGCGGGAGGACGGCCGGGACGGGGCCTTCATCGTGGAGACCGACGGGGCGCGGGACGTGCGCGAGGAGATCGCCGCCAAGGCGGTGGGCCAGTCGTGGGGGCTGCTCGAGATGCGGACCCTGACGCTCAGCCTGGAGGACATCTTCATCCGCATCATCCGCGGGGAGGCGGCGTGAGGAGGCGGCCGGCGGGGATGGCGGCATGAGGAACACGCTGGCGATCGCCTGGCGCGAGGTGAGGACCTATTTCACCTCCCCGCTGGCCTACGTGGTCATCGGCGTGTTCCTGGCGCTCAGCGGCTACATCTTCTGGGCGTCGCTGGTGCGCTTCTCCGAGCTCTGCCTGCGCTACGGCAACAACCCGTACGTGTTCAACCAGCTCAACGTCAACGACATGGTGATCCGGCCGCTGTTCGGCAGCATGGGGGTCATCTTCCTCCTGATGATCCCGGTGGTCTCCATGCGCCTGCTGGCCGAGGAACGCAAAAGCGGCACCTCCGAGCTGCTCTTCACCTGCCCCGTCACCTCGGGCCAGGTGGTCCTGGGAAAGTACCTGGGTGCGACCCTGCTGCTCCTGGTCATGCTCGGGGTGACCCTGAGC
>JACQNT010000212.1 GCA_016202915.1 Acidobacteriota bacterium | reverse complement strand
TCGGTCGACGAGCGGGCGGGCCGCCTGTGTCCGAAGCTCCTGCGCTCGAGGCCAGCGCCTCGGACGAAGGGTGCGCCACGATCCACGCCGTCAGGATCGAGATGGCCGCCGTCGTCGAGCTTCATGTCTGCGCGCGGCCCGGCGCCGGATCGGCCGGATTCGACGACCAGGCCCGCTCCATGTACGGGCACTTCGCGTCCGAGATGCGCTCGCAGGGCGCCTCGCCCCGCGACGTCGTCGCCGAGAAGATCTTCCTGGGCGAAGTCGGCGCGCAGGCCCCCGCGCTGGCCGCCATCAGGCGGGAGTTCTACGGCGGCGTGGAGAGGGGGACCCTTCTTCCGGCGGTGACCTATGTGCAGCTCCCTCCCGCCCGGCCGGGCCAGCTCTGCGAGGTGCAGGCCCTTGTCCTGTGCGCGGCGGACGGGACGGCCCTCTCCTCGAGCAACCCGGAGGGGCTCCCGGGCGGGGCCCTGTGCAGGGTAGTGCAGACCGATGGCCTGCGTCATGTCTTTCTCGCCAACGTGATCGGCGGATTCGGGGGCGACGGTCTCGACTTCTCGAGCCAGGCGTCCTCCATGTTCCGGAACGCCGAGGCCGCCCTGGCGCGCCAGGGTCTCTCGTTCCGCGACGTCGCGCGCACCTGGATCTACGTTGCGGACATCCGGCGCGACTACGCGGCGCTGAATCGCGCGCGACGGCGCTTCCTGTCGGAGCGCGGCATCCTTCCTCCGCCGGCCAGCACCGGCATCGGGGGAGCCCCCCACCCCGCGGATCGCGCTTGCGGGCTCGACCTCCGGGCGATCGCCGGCAAGGGGCGGCGGCGCGTCGTCCCGTTCGGCGCCCCGACGATGAACGAAGCCCCCTCGTACGGATCCGACTTCTCGAGGGGGATAAGGGTGGACCTCGAGGGCCGGTCGATCCTGTATGTCTCCGGCACCGCCAGCATCGATGCCGGCGGACGGGTCGTCCATCCCGGCGACATCGAGGGGCAGGCGGACCGGACCCTCCGGAACATCGAAGCCCTCCTGTCCGGGCAGGGCGCGGGCTACGCCGACGTCGTGTCCGCCGTGACCTATCTGAAGCGGCCCGAGTACCTCGAGGTCTTCCGATCCACGGCGGCCCGCCGCGGTTTCCCGGCGCGCATCCCCAACACCCTCTGTCTGGCCGACATCTGCCGGCCGCATTGGCTCTGCGAGATGGAGGCCACGGCCGTCCTGGTCTGAGAGGATGATGAGGCCGATCAAAGCGTCCGTCCTCCACGCCGCCATCGTCCTGGCGATCGGCGTCACTCTCGCCGCCGCCGTGCTGGCCCGCAGAGCCTGGCGGGGCCACGAGCGCCGGGACCGGCCGGCGAGCGACGACGTGGTCCTGGCGGAGGGATGCGATCTGGCGACCACGGCCGACGCGAGGCAGCAGGAAAAGATCCGCGCCCTCCTCGAGGCGGGGAGGAAGGCGGGCGAGGCGGCCGATCTGACGATCGACTATCCGCACGACGAGTCGATCTTCCCCCCCGACATGATCGCTCCGACGTTCCTCTGGCACGACCCGTCCGGGAAGGCGGACCGGTGGCTGGTCGACGTTGCCTTCGGGGAGGGCCGGTCGCACGTCTACGTCCTCGTCCGGGGCGAGAAGCCGCCGGACGGCGCGATCGACCCGCGGTGCGTCTCCGAGCGCAACGAGGTGTACAGGCCGACGCCGTACCAGGCCTCCGCCATCGCCTGGAGGCCGGCGGCCAGGGTGTGGGAGGCTGTCCAGAAGTATTCGCTGGCCCGGCCCGCGGTCGTGACGTTCCTCGGGTACCGGGACGGCGATTCAGGCAGGGTGCTTTCCCGCGGCCGGCTGACGATCACCACGGCGCCCGACCCCGTCGGCGCTCCGATCTTCTACCGCGACGTGCCCCTCATGCCCTCGCAGACGGAGGAGGGCGTCATCAAGCCGCTCGACAAGGGGGCCCTGCCGCTGATCAACTGGCGGCTGCGGGACATCTCCCGCCCCGAGAGCCGCGTGCTGCTTGGCGACATGCCCAGTTGCGCCAACTGCCACAGTTTCTCCGCCGACGGGAGGACGATGGGGTTGGACATCGACGGACCGCAGGGGGACAAGGGCGCCTATGCCATCGTGCCCGTCGGGAAGAGAGTCGAGATCCGGGACGAGCACGTGATGACCTGGAACGCGTTCAAGGAGATGCCGAAGGGCCTCAACACCCTCGGCTTCCTGTCCCGCGTCAGCCCGGACGGGCGCCACGTCATCTCGACGGTGAACGAAGCGCTCTACGTGCGCAACTTCTGGAACTACAAGTTCAACCAGGTCTTCTATCCGACCCGCGGGATCCTGGCCTGCCACTCGCGCTCGACGGGCGAGATCAGGGCCCTGCCGGGGGCTGACGATCCGGAGTACGTCCACTGCGACCCCGTCTGGACCCCGGACGGCAGGACCATCGTGTTCGCGCGGGCCAGGGCCCGGGACCCCTACATCAAGGGCAGGCCCGACGCCACGTACGCGGGCGACCCGAACGAGACCCCCATCCAGTACGACCTGTACCGGATTCCGTTCGACGACGGCCGGGGCGGACGCCCGGAGCCGATCGCCGGCGCCTCGAACAACGGCATGAGCAACTCCTTCCCCAAGGTCTCTCCCGACGGCAGGTGGATCGTCTACGTCCAGAGCCGCAACGGCCAGCTGATGCGCCCCGACGGCAGGTTGTGGATCGTGCCGCTCGCCGGAGGAGAGGCGCGGCTGATGCGGTGCAACACGCCGCTGATGAACTCCTGGCACAGCTTCTCGCCCAACGGGCGCTGGATGGTGTTCTCCTCCAAGAGCAACACGCCGTACACGCAGATGTTCCTCACGCACATCGACGCGTCGGGACGCGACAGCCCCGCGCTCCTCATCGAGAACAGCACCGCGGCGAACCGGGCGGTCAACATCCCGGAATTCGTCAACGTCCCCTACGAAGGCTTCACCGCCATCACCGTTCCCGCGGTCGAGCCGACCCGGCACTTCAACCTGGGGATCGAGCTGGCCTCGAAGGGCCGCTACAGGGAGGCGGTCGTCGAGTACGAGAAGGCGCTCGAGGGCGAGTCGCTGCAGTGGAGGTCGAACGCGTGGAGGATCCACGACTACCTGAGCAAGTCCCTGCTCCTGCTCGGCCAGAAGCAGCGCGCCGTGGTCCACATCCGCAAGTCGTTGAAGCTCAATCCGTACAACGCGGAGATGCACGCGAACTACGGGTACATCCTCTCCAAGGAGGATGATCTCGGCCGGGCCATGGAGCACACGGACATCGCCATCCGGCTCCTGCCGAAGGATCCGAAGCCCCGGTACAACCGCGCCACGATCCATCTGAAGCGCGGTGACCGCGCCGCCGCCCTGGCCGACTACGCCGAGGCGATCCGGCTGGATCCCACCTACGCCGATGCCTACCTCGGGCGCGGCCTGATCCTGAGGGACCATGGAGATCTCACAGGCGCCCTGAAAGACTTCGTCATGGCTCTCAAGGTCGCTCCTCCGGACTGGTCCCACGGCGCGGAAGTCGAAGGGCTGGTCCGCCGGATCCGCGCGCCGTCGAGCGATGGGCCCCAGGCGCCCGGGGACGCCTCGTAGGACCGGGTGGGGGGATGTCGTCTAGGCCGCCGACCGGAGGGCATCGACCGGGGCCATGCGGGAGGCCTTGAGGGCCGGGTAGATGCCGTAGAGGACGCCCAGGACGAGGGCGATGGCGAGGGCGAAGATCAGGCCGTCGAGGCGGATCGGCAGGCCTTCCGGGAAGAACCCGGCGACCGCCTTGATCATGCCGATCCCGCTGGCGACACCGAGGAGGCCGCCAATCAGTGACAGGACCACCGACTCCGCGAGGAACTGCATGAAGATCTCGAAATCGGTCGCGCCGATCGCCTTCCGCTTCCCCAGCTTCTCGGCCACGCCGATGACGCGCAGCGGGCGGTGCCCCACGCTGACGCTCCTCCCGAGCGGGTCCTCGGTGCCGAACAGGCGCTTCCTCAGGCGATACCCCAGGACGCAGACGGGGGCGAAGGACTCCTCGTCGACGTCGTTGAAGAACCGCCCCGCCTCCATCGATCGGGCGCGGACGACGTTGTACGACGGGGTGACCCCGAGGACGCGCGATTTGCGCTCCACGTCCCCGAAGCGCACGATCTCCTCGTGGTAGACGACCGGCGCCACCGCCGAGACGCTCCTCCGCCTCGCCAGGACCACCTCGGCGTCCTCCGGCTGGAGGCCCCTCGACCGGGTGGCGATCGCCTTCTCGCGCAGGTCCCGGGCCTCGCGGTGGACGACGTACATGACCCCATCGAAGCCGAGGTCGTTGAACCCGCTCCAGACCGCCGCCACCACGCCGTCGAGGAAGGAGGTCATGACGGTGATCGACAGTGTCCCGAGGATGATCCCCATCAGGGTGAGCGCCGAGCGCATCTTGTGGTGCCGGATCTCGCCCAGCGAGGTGCGGAGGATCTCCCCGGCGCTCATTCGTACCTCAGGGCGTCGACGGGGTTCAGCCGGGAGGCCTTCACGACCGGGTAGAGCCCGAAGAAAAGCCCGACGCCCACCGAGGCGAGGACCCCGACGAGCGCCATCCTGGGCGTGATGATGGCCGGCTGGTTGATCAGGGCGCTGATGCCGTGCGCGAACACGACGCCGAGCGCCAGGCCGATCGCCCCGCCGATGCCGGTGACCAGGA
>JACQNT010000202.1 GCA_016202915.1 Acidobacteriota bacterium | reverse complement strand
GCGGGTGCGGGGGGCAGCGCCACTGCCCCCAGAAACCGGGCATGGTTCTGATTTCCTCTGGTTGACACCCCCGGGAGGCGCCGATAGACTACGCTGGCTTGGGCGGCGCGCGCGGCGCCGCCCGCGCTCTTCCTCTCCGGCCGCCTCCGGGGCCCATGGCAATCGAGAACCCAGCGGTTCTGGCCGTGATGTCGGTTCTTGCCGCGGCCCTGATCTTCGTCGGGGTGGCGGTGCTGCGCCGCGGCCGGCCCCGGGCGCCCGCCGCCGATCCGGCGGTCCCCCTCCTGCAGCAGCAGGTCTCCCGCCTGGCCGAGCAGATCTCCCAGCTCGGGTCGCAGATCCCCAAGGAGGTCGGCACGGCGCTCAACCTCCTGATGGGGCAGGTCGGCGCCCGCCTGTCGGAGAACGCCCAGACCCTCCAGAAAGCGGCCTCCGACACGGGCAGGATGATCGCCGACGTCAGCGTGCGCCTCGGGGAGCTGGGCCGGAGCAGCCAGCAGATCCTCGAGCTCGGGCAGGACATCCGCGGCCTGCAGCAGATCTTCCAGGCGCCCAAGATCCGCGGCGGCCTGGGCGAGCTGGCCCTGGAGTCGATGCTGCGGCAGATCTTCCCGGCGGAGCATTTCGATATGCAGTATGCCTTCAGCAACGGCGAGAAGGTCGATGCCGTCCTCCGGCTGCCGGGGGGCCTGGTGCCGATCGACTCGAAGTTCCCCCTGGCGGGGTTCCGCGCCATCCTGGAGGCTCCGAACGCCGAGGCGCGGCAGAAGGCCGCCAGGTCCTTCGGCCGCGACGTCCGTAAGCACATCGACGACATCGCCGAGAAGTACATCCGGCCGGGCGAGGGCACGCTCGACTACGCCCTGATGTACATCCCGGCGGAGAACGTCTTCTACGAGGTGATCGCCCGGGACGAGGCCGCCGCGGGCGAGGAGGACATCAACACCTACGCCCTGAAGCGCCGCGTCTACCCCGTCTCGCCGAACTCCATCCACGCCCACCTCCAGGCGATCGCCTTCGGACTGATGGGGCTGCGGATCGAGGAGCGGGCCCGGGAGATCATGAGCAAGCTGCGGCAGCTGCACGGGGATTTCGAGACCTTCCAGGAGGCCTTCTCCCGCGGCCAGAAGCACCTGAACAACGCCCAGGCGGCGTTCTCGGACGCCGCCGACCAGGTCAACCGGCTGGCCCTGCAGATCGACCAGTCGGCGCGCGTCCTCGACGAGACGCCGGAGAAGACGCCGATCCGCCCCAGGGCCCTGGAGCGATGAGGTGGGCCCGGCGGAGCCGCATCCTCGTCGCGGCCGCGGCGCTTCTCTGCCTGCCCGGCGGGCCGGCCCGGGCGGCCAAGCTCTTCTCGGTGAGCCTGGAGGACGTCGCCAACGGCCGCGCGCAGGTGATCGACCTGACGCACGACCTGGAGCAGAGCAGCCCGCTCTCCCCGGGGGGCACGCCGTTCATCCTCAAGCCCCTCACCCGGATCGCCGACGGCTCCTACATGAACTCGTTCTCCTGCGGCGAGCACACCGGCACGCACCTCGACGCGCCGGCCCATTTCGGCAGGGGGCTGCCGACGGTGGACGAGATCGCCCCCGTGCGCCTGGTGAGCCAGGGGATCCTGATCGACGTCCGGGCCAGATCGGCGGCCAATCCCGACTACCTGTTCAGCCTGCCCGATCTGATGGGCTGGGAGAAGGCCAACGGCCGGGTCCCGCCGCGCTCCCTGGTCATCCTGAACACCGGCTGGCACCAGCGCTGGGAGAACGCCGACCGCTACCTGAACCGCGGCGAGAACGGGGTCCTGCACTTCCCCGGCTTCGCCGTCGAGACGATCAAAATCCTGATGAAGGAGAGGGACATCAACGGCCTCGGGATCGACACCGCCAGCATCGATCCCGGCGGATCGGCGGCCCCGGAGGGGCACAGGGTCCTGCTCACGGGCGGTCGCTACGTGATCGAGAACCTGGACAATCTCGACCTGCTCCCCGCCCGCGGCTTCTCCGTCATCGTGGCGCCCATGAAGATCAGCCGGGGGTCGGGCGCCCCGGCGCGCGTTCTCGCCATCGTCCCGCGCTGACCGTCCGGCGGCGCGGCGTCGCAAGGGGCGCTCCGCCGGAGTGCCGCCTGGAGGGCCGGAATGGCTTACCTGGCTACGGTCGTGATTTATCTGCTCGTCCTCATCGGCATCAGCGCCTGGCTCGGCTTCCGCGTGAAGACGCAGGAGGACTTCATGGTCGCCGGGCGGAGCCTGACCTGGCCGATCCTGGTCGGGACGCTGCTCGCCACCTGGATCGGGTCGGGCAGCATCTTCGGCGGCGGCACACTCGGCTTCCAGCAGGGCTTCGCCGCGCTCTGGCAGCCGGCCGGCGCCTGGCTCGGGATCGCGGTGATCTATTTCGTCGCCGGGCGGGCGCGCCGTTTCGGCGAATTCACCGTCCCCGACATCATGGAGGCGCGCTACGGCGTCGTGGCGCGCGTGCTCGCGACCGTGGCCACGGTCATCTCCTACACCATCATCGTCTCCTACCAGTTCCGCGGCGGCGGGCGGGTGCTCAACCTGGTCCTCCCCCAGGTGAGCTACGAGCAGGGCGTGTTCGTCACCTTCCTGTTCGCCACCGGCTTCACCGTCCTGGCCGGCCTGCTGTCGGTCGCCTACACCGACATCGCCAACGGGATCGTCATCCTGGCCGGGACCCTGATCGCGGTCCCTTACCTGATCCATTCCGCGGGAGGATGGGAGGCCGTCCGGACCTCGCTCCCGCCCTCGCACTTCTCCCTATTCGGCGACATGGGCCCCGCCAAGGCGCTGGCCGTCTTCATGCCCACGCTGTTCCTCCTGCTCGGGAACGCCAACATGTACCAGCGCTTCTTCGCGGCCCGCGACGAGCGGGAGGCCCGCCGCTCGGTCGTCGGCTGGGTGATCGGGGTGATGATCGTGGAGACTCTGGTCATCGCCCTGGCGGTCGTCGGCAGCTCCATGCCCGCGTTCAGCGGCCTGGCGCTCCCGGAGACGATCATCCCGACCGTCGCCCGCCACGGCCTGCCGACCGCCGTCGGCTGCCTCCTCCTCGCCGCCATCGTCGCCATCATCGTCTCGACGGCCGACTCGTTCCTCCTGGTCCCCGCCACCAACCTGGTGCGCGACGTCTACCAGCGTTTCGTCGACCCGCAAGCGACGCAGCGGCAGATTCTTCTGTACTCCCGGATCGCCGTGCTTGTCCTCGGCCTGGTGGCCTGGACGATCGCCAGGACCACGTTCAGGGGGATCCTGCAGGCGGTCCTGGCGGCGTACAGCATCTACGGCGCCGCGGTGACGCCGGCGCTCCTGGCGGTGTTCTTCTGGCGCCGGGCGACCGCCGCCGGTGCCTCCGCCTCCATCCTGGCGGGCACCCTCGTCTGGCTCGTCTGGGAAGTCGCGCGCATCCTCTTTCTCGGCGGCGACCGCTATCCGTTCGACCTCGACACGATCTACCCCGCCCTTCTCGCCTCCTTCGCGGCGCTCGTCGCCGTCAGCCTGGCGACCCGTGCCGATCCCGAAAGAGGGCGCCGGTTCGCCGCCGATCCGGCCTCCCCGGCTTGAGCCACCCCCCCTCGCGCCACGGCGGAGCGCGGCCGGCGGGGCGCCCGCGTCCGCGTTCCGCGGCGGCCCCCGCGGCGTCGAGCCGCCCGTCCGGGCCCGAGCGCAACATCCGCCTGCTCATCGAGTACGAGGGGACGCGCTACGCCGGCTGGCAGATCCAGAAGGCGCAGCGAACCGTGATGGGAGAAATCCTCAGGGCCATCGAGACGACTCTGGGAGAATCGCCCCGCCTGATCGGCGCCGGCCGCACCGACGCGGGGGTGCACGCCGAGGCGCAGGTGGCCAACTTCCTCACCCGTGCCGTCCTGCCCGCCGGCGGGATTGCCGAGAGCCTGAACACCGTCCTGCCCGCCGACATCAACGTCCTGCGGGCGGAGGACGCTCTCCTGTCGTTCCACGCGCGCCACGACGCCGTGGCGCGCCGCTACCGCTACCAGATCGCCTCCCGCCGGTCGGCGTTCTTCAAGCGCTTCATCTGGTGGGTCCGTCGGCCGCTCGACCTGGAGCGCATGAAGGCGGCGGCCGGAGCGCTCCTCGGGAGGCACGACTTCACCTCCTTCGCCGACCGGACCGCCGAGATCCCCGAGCCCCGGGTCAGAGTCTTCGCGGCCGGCCTCCGCGGCGGCGATTTCCTGACCTCCTTCACGATCGAGGCCGATCACTTCCTGCCCCGGATGGTGCGCCGCATCGTCGGGGTCCTCGTCCAGATCGGCTTGGGCGAGCTCCCGCCCGAGGCGATCGCGCGCTACCTCCATGAGGTCGTTGACGACCCCGCCCGTTGGACCGCGCCCCCTTCGGGCCTGTTCCTCGAGCGCGTCCTCTACCCGGCTGAGGGCGGCCCCGGCTTGGAGCGCGGGCCACGCCGCGTTGCCAGGCCTTGCGGAAGCGAGCGGGGGCGCCGCGCGAAGCGCGTTTGGCGTGCGCAGTGGAGCGGGTCGCGAGCGCAGCAGAGCGGAGCGGCGAGAGCCGCGGAGGCGTGCCTCGCGGCGCGGCGGGACCTGCGCCCCAGACCGGGGATGTCTCAGGTAGCGCCGCTCTTGTCCGGCCGGCCGCCCGTCGCTATACTCCCGGCCGCGCGTCACAGAAGGACCGTCTCTCTTCCCTGATGAGGTGCCCGCATGCGGACATCACGCCTTCTCGCCCTGGGGGGCTTCGCAGCCCTCGCCCTGGTCGCCGCCCTGGCCGCCGCTCCCCCGGCTCTCGACCCGCAGCTCAAGCGCGCTCTCGACGCGGCGGACGCGAAGCGGATCGACGCCGATGTGCGCTTCCTCGCGGACGATCTCATGGAAGGACGGGGCACGGGGCAGAAAGGCGGCCGCCTGGCGGCCCTGTATCTGGAGACCCGCTACCGCCTCCTCGGCCTCGAACCGGGCGCCGCGGGCGGCTCCTACCTGCAGGAGGTCCCCCTTGTCGGGATCGAGACCCTTCCCGAGTCACGCCTCGTGATCGCCGCCGGCGGCGAGGAGTTCCGCCCGGAACGGCTGGCCGACTACGTGGCGAACTCCGAGACACAGACGGAGGCCGAGGACGTCGACGCGGAGATGGTCTTCGTGGGGTACGGCGTGGTGGCCCCCGAATACCGCTGGGACGATTTCAAGGGGACCGACGTGAAGGACAAGGTCCTGGTGATGCTGGTCAACGATCCCCCCTCGGAGGATCCGGCCCACTTCGGCGGCAAGGCCCTGACTTACTACGGGCGCTGGACGTACAAATACGAAAGCGCCGCCCGCGCCGGAGCCGCGGGGGCGATCCTGATCCACACTGATCAGTCGGCCGGGTACGGCTGGAACGTGGTGCGCAACTCCTGGGGGCGGGAGCGCCCGTACGTGGCGCTCGACCCCGGTACCCCGCGCCCTCTCAAGATCGCCGCCTGGGTGACCGAGGGGTTCGCCCGGCGCTTCCTCAAGGCCGCCGGGGAGGACTTCGACGCCCTGCGCGAGGCCGCGGCGCGCCGGGAGTTCCGCGCCGTCCCTCTCCCGGCACGCGCGCAGGCGCGCCTGCTCACCCGGGTGCGGCCGATCACGACCTGGAACGTCCTCGGGATCCTGCGCGGCGGCGACCCGCGACTGCGCGACCAGGCGGTCGTGTTCACCGCGCACTACGACCATCTGGGGCGCGGCACCCCGGAGGGGGACGATGACATCTACAACGGCGCCCACGACAACGCCTCCGGGGTGGCGACGATGCTGGAGGCGGCGCGCCTGTTCACGCTCCTGCCGGGAGCGCCCCGCCGCAGCCTGCTCTTCTTCGCCTGCGCCGCCGAGGAAGGGGGCCTGCGCGGCTCGGAGTACTACGTGAGGCATCCCGTAATCCCGAGCCACCTCACCGCCGCGAACATCAACCTGGACGGGACCCCCGTGTGGGGAGAGCCGCGCGATTTCACCTTCCTGGGCGCTGACCGGTCGACCCTGGGGGCGATCGTCGAGGAAGCGTCCCGCACACTCCGCTTCAAGGTCGTTCCCGACCAGCACCCGGAGCAGGGCTCCTTCTACCGTTCGGACCAGTTCAATTTCGCCAAGGCCGGCATCCCCGCCTTCAGCCTGGACCCGGGCCTCGACTACATCGGCAAGCCGGAGGGGTACGGCGCGCGGAAGTGGCAGGAGTACGAGGAGCACCGCTACCACCGTCCCAAGGACGAGTACGACCCCGCCTTCGACCTGTCCGGATCGGCGGCCGCCGCCCGCATCGCCTTCTACGTCGGCCACCGGGTCGCCCAGGCGGACTCCGCGCCTTCCTGGAACAAGGGGGATGAATTCGAGGCCGCCCGCACCGCCGCGCTGGCCGCCGCGGCCGCGGCGCCTCCGGCCCCGGGCGCCGGCCGCCCGCGGAAAGACGGATCTCCCCGCCCATAGCCCGGGACCTTCCGGCCGGCTGCGGAGGGCGGTAGAATTAGGATTGGCTTCATCCCGCTCGGGGAGGTTCACGATGCTGTCGCGCAGGGACCTCGAGCCCCTCCTGAAGTACGTCTCCAGCAAGTTCAGCCCGGTGCTCAGCCTGTACCTGGACGTCGATCTCGCGCGCCCCGCCAACCGCAACCGCGGCATCCTGGTCGCCGCGCGGGCGCTCCTCGCGGCGCTGCGGGAGGAGAGCGACTCGGGACCGCAGACCGCCGAGCTGGACGGTGACGCCCGCCGGGCCGAGACGTTCCTGGCCGACTACGCCCCTTCCGGCAAGTCGCTCGCCCTGTTCTGCGACGCCTCGGAAGACTTCCTCTGGCACCACACGCTGCCCGTGCACCTCCAGCCGGACGCCCGCTACCGGCCCGATCCGCACGTCCGCCCGCTCCTCGAGATGCTCGAGGAGCAGGAGCGCTACGGCATCGTCCTCCTCGATCGCCGGAAGGCGCACCTGTACTCCGCCGCCCTGGGCGAGATCGAGGAGCACAGCGAGGCCTTCGCCCCTCTGGACGTGAGTTCCAGGCGGACCACCGGCACGGACCACCTGTTCTCCGAAAAGCGCTCCCAGAGGCGGGCCCAGGAGCACGCCCACCTCCACATCAAGCACGTCGCCTCCATGCTGCGCCGGCTGCAGCACGAGATCGCCTTCGACCGCCTGGTCATCTCGGGACCGGTCGAGGCGACCTCCGAGCTGCACCGCCTCCTCCCCCGTGCCCTGGCCGATCGCGTGGTGGCCACCTGGAAGCTACCGATCGAGACGAAAGCGCCCGACCTGCTGCGGGAGGTGGCCGCGCTCCAGGAGAGGCGGGACTCGGAGCGGCAGTTCACGCTGATCGAGGACCTGATCGCGGCGGCGGGCAACGGCCACCAGGCGGTGGTCGGGCTGGAGCGGACCCTGGAGGCGCTCCGCGGCGGCCGGGTGCTGCGGCTGGTGTACGTGGCCGACGAGCCAATCGAGGGAGGGATCTGCAGGAAGTGCCGCTCGCTGTCGCGGCGCGCCTCAGGGGAGTGCAACTTCTGCCGCGCCCCTCTCGATCGCGTGCGCGATCTCGTCGGGCGCATGGCCAGGCTGGTCTCCGACTCGGGCGGCGGCCTCGACCGGCTGCACGGCCCCGCGGCGAGCCGCCTGCGGGCCGCCGGGGACCCCGGCGCCTTCCTGCGTTTCTAGGTCACCCCGTCCCGAGTAGCCGCAGCCGCGCGCCACGTACTTGCGACGGTCCCGATCGTACGAGCCGGCGCAGTAGACCGCCCGGTAGGCGTCGCCTCCGCTGCGGGCGACCAGGGCGCTGAACAGATCGCCCTGGCCGCAGGCCGGGCAGCGTCCCGGCCGGATCTCTCCGGGGCCGGCGCCTCGCCGCGGGCGGGACGTGTCGCGCGGGCCGGGAGCCTCACCAACCCCCATCGTCCGTCCTCCTGCTGAAGTGGATCGGCGCCAGATATACGTCCCCGGATCGGCTCCGTCAAGGGCGCCGTCTCCGGCTTCCGGCGCGCCGTCCCGGCCGTCCCTCCCTGCAGCCATGGGAGGCGGCCCGGAAGCGAGGCGGGCGCCGGGTGACGGCGGCGGGATGGGGGGTCGGCGCGGGGGGTAGGCGAAAACCCCGCCGATCGGGCATACTCTACGGCCTTCATGAGACAGGGAACGCGCACGATGGCCTCGAAAGCCGCCCGGTGCGCTACGCCGATTCGGCCGCCCTCTGCCCCCGGCCGGCTACAGCCTGGACGAGGTCACATCGCTCCTCGGCCTCTATCAGGAGAAGCTTGCGCCGCTCCGGCGGCATCCGGCCGGTTCGCCCCAGGCCGAGGCGCGGCCGATCCCGAGCCTCGATCTCGACAACCCCGAGGTCGAGGACGATGCGGCGGGAGGCTGGTGGACGGCAAGGGGCTCGAACCCTCGACCTCCGCGTTGCGAACGCGGCGCTCTCCCAGCTGAGCTAACCGCCCACAGCGCTCAGCGTACGCCGTCTCGGGAGCGGCACTTTGATGCCTGGGATGCCCGGACTCGCTGAGCCGCAATAACAGATGGT
>JACQNT010000207.1 GCA_016202915.1 Acidobacteriota bacterium | reverse complement strand
CTGGTGTTCTTCAGGCGGGAGAAGGTCCTGCACATGGGGGACCTGTTCTTCAACGGCATGTACCCGTTCATCGATTCCCTGGGGGGAGGATCGTCGCGCGGCTACATCGAAAACATCGATCGCGCGCTTCAGAGCGTGCCCCCCGACACGAAGGTGATCCCCGGCCACGGGCCGACGACCGACGTCCCGACGCTGCGGCGCTACTGTGACTTCCTGTCCGACCTGCGCGGGGAGGTGGAGAGGGCGGTCGCCTCCGGGATGTCGAAGCCGGACGCGGTGCGCGCGATCCGGATGGAGGCGTACCCGGAGATCAAGCCGGCGTTCCGGACGCTCGGCAACAACGTGGCCGTCATCTACGACGAGATCCGGCCCGCCCGGTGAGCGCCGCGGCATGGGCCGGACGATCGCCCTCTTCAGAGCCGGGGCAGGGCTCACCTACCTCGCGGCCTTTCTATCGCTCGCCGTCCAGCTCGACGACCTGATCGGCCCCCGCGGCCTCCTTCCGCTGGAAGACTTCCTGGAGAGGCTGCGCGCCGCGGCCCCCGGCCCGGCCGCGCAGGTCCACGCCTTCCCGACCCTGTTCCTGTGGTTCGACCGCGGAGAGGCGGCCCTCGTCGGGGTGGCGCTCGCGGGGGCGGCCATCGCCCTCATGATGATCGCGGGGATCGGAGGGCGGGCCGTGCCCATCGTCCTGTGGTTCCTCTACCTCTCGTGCATTACGGCGGGGCGCGATTTCTTCTACTACCAGTGGGACAACCTCCTGCTGGAGACCGGCTTCCTCGCCGTCTTCCTGCCGGCGCGCGGGACAATCCTCGACCTCGCGAAGGGGCGGGCCCTCCCGGGGCCCCCGTCCCCGGTCGTGTTCCTGTTGAGGTGGCTGCTGTTCCGCCTCCTGTTCGAGTCGGGGCTGGCGAAGATCGCCGCCGGTGAGGGGACCTGGCTCGACCTCTCGGCGATGACCTACTACTACGAGACCGCGCCGCTCCCTTCCTGGGGAGGGTGGCTCGTCCAGCAGTTCCCGTTGTGGTTCCACCAGGCCTCGGTGATCTTCACCTTCTTTGTCGAGATCGTCCTGCCGTTCTTCATTTTCCTGCCCCGCAGGTTCCGGCGGGCCTTCTTCCTGATCCACGTGCCGTTCCAGGCCTCGATCGCCCTGACCTCGAACTACGGCTTCTTCAATCTCCTTTCGGCGGCCCTCGGCCTGGCCGTTCTCGACGATCGCGACCTGGAGGCGGCCGTCCGGCTGCCTGCACGCTTCCGCCGGCGCCCCGATGCGGCGCTCCCGGTTCCTGGTACCTCGGCCGGCGCCTCCAGCCGCCGGATCCCCCGCGCGCGCCGCGTCCTTCGCCTGGCGCCCTGGCTGCTGGTGGCGGCCATCGTCCCCGCTTCGCTCATCGAAGCGCTGACCTACTTCTCCCGCGATCCGTCGCTGCGCGCCAGGATCGCCCCCGTCCACGGGCTCTATGCGTCCCTGCGAAGCGTGAACGTCTATCACCTCTTCCCGGGGGTCCTGCGCCAGAGGATCGTGGCGGAGATCGAGGGGACGGCGGACGGTGCCGAGTGGCGGCCGTACCGGCTGCGCTACGCCCCCTCGGCCGAACCGGGCGTGGTCCCGCCAACCACGGGGCTCCATAACCCGCGCTTCCCTTTCCACTACTCGTTCCTGACCCTGGGACGCGGGCAGCGGGACGTGGAGTACCTCAACAACCTGGTGGCGCGGCTGTGCTGCGATCCGGCGGCGGTGGCAGACCTGTTCGCCGCGCAGCCGCTTCAGGACAGCCCGCCCCGGGCCCTGCGGTTCAGTTTTTATCGCTACCGCTTCGGGACCCGGGGCGATCTGCGCCGGACGGGCAGCTACTGGATTCGCGAGCCACTCGGAGGGGCCCCCCGCCCCGTCGCCTGCTCATGTCCCGGCAGACCCTGAGGCCGCGCGCGTTTCTGATTCAGGCGCGTCCCTGGTTCAGAAAGGGTAGGCGATCCCCACTCCGAAGTACTCGACCTCGCGGCTGAAGAACTGGCCGTGGGGGGCGTGCCCTTCGTAGTACTCGAGCAGGACCTGCAGCGACCGCCCCTCCCCGTAGGGGCTGCGGAACAGGAAGCCGGCCTTGAGGCTCCAGTCCCGGTCCCAGCCGGTCTCGTCCCAGGCCTGCACGTCGAAGCCGGCGATGACGCGCGCCGTGCGCCATCTCGGGCGGGCGCCGCGGTACTCGATGCCGGCGTGCGCCCGGTCGCGCCCCAGCGACGTGTCGGAGGAGACGATCCGCGTGCCGCCGCCGTACAGCCGCAGGCCGCGGCTCTCGTGGGATCCGAGAAGCTCCAGCGCCTCGTAGCTCAGGTTGATCCGGGTCACCGGCGGGCCCGGCTGCGGCTCCAGGAGGAACTCGTCCCCCAGGTGGGACGACTGGTGATACAGGCGGAGGCGGCCCGACCACCTGTCGCTCCGGTAGCTGATCGGGAAGCCGACGATGTAGTCGGCGTTCAGCAGGTCCCTCGAGGAGGCGTCGAGGTTGAAGAGGGCGAACACGGCGCCGCTGATCCCGGCCTGCCAGCCGTCCCCCTCGCGCTCCCTCGGCCAGCGCGCCAGGCCGAAGGTCTCGCCGAAGCCGACGGAGGCGATGTCGAACTCGCCGAAATTGAGCCGGTAGCGCTGGTAGGTCGTGTGAAAGCGCGGCTGCTTCTGATCGGCCAGGGGCGGCATGAACAGGTCTCCCCTCGGGAAGCGGACCGTCCTGCGCCCCGGCGGCGGCTGCAGCCAGCGGAGCCAGGTTTTCCAGCGCGCCGCGGGGGCGGTCGGGCGCCGCGCCAGCGGTCCTTTCCCCGCGAGCGTTCCCTCCGCCGCCACTTCCAGGCGATTGATCACCCGTGTCACGCCGCGGAACGACGCGACCGTGGCGATGATCCGGTCGATCTGCTCGGGGCTGTCGACATCGCCGGAGAGGGTGACGGCGCCGTCGTGCACGGCGACGACCACACGGTCGGGGGCGATCGCGTGGGCGTACAGGAGCCAGGCCTCGATGTATCCCCGCAGGTAGGCGTCCGGGGCCTCGGCGGCGGCCGCGGCGGGGGCGCCGTCCTGGCGCTGCGCCGCCGGCGGGCCCGGCGCGGGCCCGAGCAGGATGGCGATCAGGGGAGGGATCCGGATCGTGGAGCGCATGCGACCGTGTATCCTAGCACCCGATGACCTGCCCGAAATGCAGCCGCCAGAACCCTGACGCCGTCGATCGCTGCTCCGGATGCGGGTCCCCCCTCCGGCCCGGCACGGAGGCCCCGGAAGGGCCTGTCGCCGATCTGCCGACGCGAATCGACGCGGCCCCGCCCACGACCAGCCCGGCGTCCCGGCTGGCCTCCGGCACCCCCCTCGGGAGCCGCTACGAGATCCAGTCCGTCCTCGGCGAGGGGGGGATGGGCACCGTCTACAAGGCGCACGACAGGGAGCTCGGCCGCACGGTCGCCCTCAAGGTGATCCGGGCGGAGATGGTCGCGCGGCCGGAGGTGCTGGCACGGTTCAAGCGCGAGATCCTCCTGGCCAGCCAGGTCACGCACAAGAACGTCCTGCGCATCCACGACCTGGGGGAAGCCGGCGACGTCAGGTTCATCTCGATGAGCTACGTGGAGGGCGAGAACCTGAAGGCCCTCCTCGAGCGCGAGGGGCCGCTGCCTCTCGACCGGGCCCACCCCCTCGTCCGGCAGATCGCCGAGGCGCTGGCGGCGGCGCACGAAGCCGGCGTCGTGCACCGCGACCTCAAGCCCCAGAACATCCTGATCGACGCCGACGGTGACGCCTACATCGCCGATTTCGGCATCTCCCGCTCGCT
>JACQNT010000223.1 GCA_016202915.1 Acidobacteriota bacterium | reverse complement strand
GTGCTGATGTTGACCACCGCGGGGCTCACCAGCTCGGCGACTCTGACGAAGGGATTCCCGGGCACGGTCCCTCCTTCCTTGGAGGGTGAGGCAGGAGAGGGACCGAACAATCCTCGGGCGGGGCCCGCCCCCGAAGTGGCCGGCTTGGTCAGGGCCCCGTGGACGTAGATGCCCAAGCTGAAGAATGCCAGGGCATAGAGCGCGAGCGTGAGCGCCTTGAACCAGCGGCTAGTCAACATGTCTGACCTTTCTGCACAATGGGGTTTCCCGCATTAAAGGGCAGGTGGGCTTCCGTGTCAAGAAGATGGGCACGGCCGCATGATGGGGGCCCCCTGCCTCGATGTAGCCCGCCGAAATAGTTTGGAAAACGTGCGGAAATAAGCTGGACAAAATCGCGGGCAGACACTAAGAGCGCGGCCCGGGGAGCCCCGATTGTGGGGCGGGGAGCTGCGCCCTGCTGACGTGCTATTCACGCCGGATTGCCGCGCCTCACGGCGGGGGGCCGGCTGGCTGTAGAGCGCCGGTCAGGGGCCACCGCTCTCCGCGGGTGGCTCTGGCCGGTTGCCCGCCGCCATGGCCGGGCCGATGGCGCAGGCGGTACAGATCTGCCCTCCACGAGCCGTGCACGGGCCGTGGATGGGCGATCCTACGTGAGGCGGATCAGATAGGCCGGGGCCAGCCCCTCGATCCGGCTGATCTCGGCGGCGGTCAGGACCTCGCCGGGGGTGCCGGCCAGGGCGCGGATCCGCGCCCAGATCGCGACGATAATGTCGGCCTCGTCGGCGCTGAGGCTGGATCCGGCGAGGGCCATCAGGAATGGCTCCGTGAGCCCTGGAAACCTCTCGCGCAGGTCCTGGGCGCGCGCCAGCTTGGCCCCGCGATCGGCGCCATCGAGCTGCGCCAGGAGCGCCTGGCGGAAGGCGCGGGGTGTCCGGGGCGGCGGCGCGGGCTTGGTCGGATCGTGCGCCGCGAGGACGGCCAAGGCGGCATCGCGTTGCTCTGGGCTCATGGCCTCGCCAAATACGATTTGGCCGTCCGCGCCCCAGGCCATGGCCAGCCAAAACAGGCCGGCGGCCTCAAGCTCCGCCGAAAATGAGGGACCGATTTTTGTAATCATGGCCTCTGTCAGGGCCTATGCACGGCGAACGAGATCGAGCACCGGTCCCCCGCGGTGCCGGTCCCGCGCCATGTGCAGGTTTGGGCACCATCGGCCAGGCCGAGGATGGTGAAGTAATGGAGCCCCTCGCTTAATCCCACCTTGGAGATCCCGCAGCCCAGGTTGTAGTTCCCCCCCCCGCCCGGCGCATAGGACATCGTGTCCTCGGCTGTGGTCCCATCAATCCCAATGGAGGTCTGCGGGTTCGCGCCTGTCGCGGATGTCACCCGACCAGTGACGAGGAGCGATACTGCCTCGTCGGCGAACATGACTGCCTCCCCGCGCTCCGAGCTGCTCAGCTCCACGTAGCTCGCCGATGCCGTGGTGCGGTCCGCGGCGAAATAGTTGTGCCCGGCGCAACCAGATCGATTGAACCAGGATCGCACGTACCGCTGGCTGGCCGAATCGCCGAACTGCGAGGAGGCATTCGTGTAGATGGCGCCCACGAACGTCCGGCTGGCATCAGCGGACTTGATTTCCACGCCGGTGTCGCCGTCCGTCGCGTGCGCAGTGGTGGACGCCTCCAGGGTCAACGTCCCGCCGTCGTCGTAGACGTATATCCGGTACAGCGTGGAGGCCGACAGGCTGCCGTTGCCCAATATGATCCCGGCGCTCGGAATCTCGCGGCGGGACCAAGTGCCCCCGGTCTTGACCAGGAGGTACTTGCCGTTCCGCCGGGAGAGCTTTATCTGGGTGGCGCTCACGTATTCCAGCAAGCACTGGCCGTGATCGGCCCCGGCCGAGATATCGCTCGGGAGGTTCGGGTCGGTGGCCGCGGAAGGGCGCACCGGGCTGATCCAGAGGACGCGGATCGGATCGGTCAGGGTGGCGCCCGTGATCGTCACGGTCGTGTTGGGCGAACTGTAGGAGCTGCTCTGCACTTTGCAGTAAACCGTAGATGCGGCGAGTTGGACCTTCAGCGCCAGGCCCGCTTGGAAGATGGCCGTCTTGTCGCCCGCCACGGTGAACGTGGTCCCGCTGGCGTAGAGGAGGGCGAACGCGTTCACCCAGACATCGGTCAGGGTGCCGTCGAGCGTGGTCTCGTCGATCGTGACGGTGGTGACGTTGCTCCCGTAGGTGGCCACGTTGACCGTGACGATCACTTGGGATGCGGAGAGAACGGCGCGCACCTTGCGCCCGGCGGGGAAGAGGGCGACGACGTCGCCGTTGATCTGGAACTGGTTATTGGCCGCGCCCGAGGCGGGCAGGTTCAGCCAGCCGTAGCGGACCCAGCCGAGCAAGGCCTCGTCCAGGCAGTCGAACAGCTCCTCATAGGACGTGTCCCAGCGCACATCCTGGTAGATCGCCTTGAGAAGGCCGAGCGTCGGCGTGGCAGTTTGGGCCATGGGTGGCTCCTAACTCGCCCCCCCCTCCCTTCCCTCCCCCGTCCGCCAGAGGCGGAGGGGAGGGAATCAGGAAGGGTGGGGGTTACGAGTACGTGTGCTCCAGCGTGATGTCCAGGACGTCGTTGGCGCCCTTGTTCTTGGCAGCGAACGTCTGCCGGCAGAGCAGGGTGCCCGCCGAGGCGGAGTTGAGGATCCCCATCTCGGTGATCGCCCCGGTGCCCTGGCCGGCCGCGAAGCTCCGGTAATAGGTCACCTTGGAGGCGCTGCGCGTCTTGCTGCCCAGCGCCTGCCGGTTCGCCTCGGTTCCGAGCGCGGCGTCCCCGGCCGCCGGCGCCGTGGTCCCGGTGCCGATGGCCATGTGGGACATGGTGGCCTGCGTGGGCGCGGAGAGCATCTGGTCCGCGATGTGGGCCAGGCCCGCGGTCACGACCAGGTTGCCGGGCTCGAGGACCTCCCACGCCAGCGTGCGGCCCGTGGCCGGATCCCACAGGCGCAGGGTCGTCCGGCTCCTGATGCGCACCAGGTGCCGGAGGAAGCCGAGGGACCGCGCCTTCGCGAGGAAGCGCTCGTCGTCCCCCAGACGGTGAACGGTCGGATCGTTCATGCCATGCCTCCACTCGGCTCGTGTTCGAAGTTCGAGGTTCGGGGTCCAACCTCGCACGTCGAACATCGAAGGTTGAACGCTCTTCTACGACGCTTCTCCGCCCAGCGCGTTGACCGCCAGCCCCGTGAGGCCCAGGGCGCCGGTCCAGAGGGTCACCGTCTTGGCCTCGGCCACGCTGCTGCCCTCGGCCGCAGGGCCCATCGTGAACTGTGAGCTGAGCACCTCGGCCACGGCCAGGAGGTCGGTGAAGAACGTGATCCAGGATCCCGTCGCCTGGGCCAGGAGGTTGACGCCGAGGTACCCTTCCCCCAGCCGCCGGAACTCGTTCAGGAGGAGCTGGGCGACCGCCTCGCTGACGAGGGTCCCCTCGGACAGCGTCCAGGCCACCCGGGCGATCAGATCCTCGGCCACCGCCGTGGCCTCGGTGAGGGCCGGGGCATAGTGGGCCAGGAGGGCGAGCGCCTCGCTGATCGTGCTGCTCTCGGCCAGGCTCACCGTCGGCCGCACGTCCAGCGCCTCCAGGATGGCCGTGATCTCCTGGCCGTCGTGGGTCAGGGTGATGCTGCCGGTCAGCGCCTCCAGGATCCGCGTGGCCTCCGCCAGGCGCGCGCGGAAGATCTGCCGGTAGAACATCAGGATCTCGAGCCGGATGCCGTCGGGCTTGCCGTCCTCCGCGGGCTGCGGATCGGCCTCGGTGATCTCCCCGGCGTTGTCGCCCAGGTTGGCCAGGCCGGGATAATTGACGGCCACGACGTCGCCCGGCTCGATCTCCAGCTCGGTGAGGTAGGCCTCGAATTGCACCCGCTCGCGGATGTGCTGGTACTGGGCCAGCCAGAAATCCGCCACGTGGGCGGCCATGGCCTCGCCGCTCACGAAATGGAGGAGGAGCGGCTCCTGGCGGGGCCGCTCGCCGTACAGGGCGATCGAGGTCGCGCCGCTCCGCGTGATGGAGCCGCGAAAGCCGCGTGCCGCGGCGACCGCCAGGTCGTCGCCGCGCCGCGTCCGGAAGGCCACCTGCGGCTCGCGGTAGTCGCGGCGATAGAGCGCGGTGATCGCGTTGGCCACGTCGCTGCGCGGCGTGCGGATGATCCGGAGGGGGCGGCCCGGCCCGAAGGTATCCGGGCGCATGGTGGACGCCGAAATGGTCTTGGCCGGGGGCGTGCCGTCGAGGTTGGACCGGATGGCGAGCCGCACCTGACTGTCCCAGGTCGTGAGCGATCGGCTCTCCACGTCCATCCGCTGGAGGAGGTCGCGCAGCGCGATCTGCTCGGTGAGGGCGCCGTCGAAGGCATACCCCCAGCTCGCGTACTGGCTGCCGCCCGCGGCGAAGCTCGCCGCGTGGATCAGGCTAACTGGGATCCCGGCGAGGCCCATCAGCACATGCTTGCGGACGTGGTCGGGCCGCTGGATGAGGGCATTCGGCGTCCCCGTATAGGTCCCGCTGCCGTCGTCCGGGACCCCCTGCACGTCGGCAGAGACCCGCCTCCCCACCACCACCTCGGCGGTGCTATTGCCGCCCAGGGCCGTGTTCCCCACGCGGGCCGTGGAGGCGTCGGCGTCCACCGTGCGCTCGGCCGCGGCCAGGGCGTCGGCCGTGCGCGAGGTATTCACGCCCGCCGCCGGCGAGGGCGCGATGGCCTGCTGGTATTGGACGCTGCGGCTGACCTTGAGGAGGGTCAGCACCCAGTTGCCCTGCGCGTAGATGCTGGCGTGGGGATCACTGTCGCCATTGACCACCGCCTGCCAGGTGACCGGCGGGCCGTTGGGGTAGAGCCAGATCTGCGTGGCGCCGCCGGCGTTGTACTGGATGGAGCCGCCCGCGGGCACGACCATGGACGCCGCGCGCTCGAACGTATAGACCGTCTGGATGGCCGTGGAGACCTGGGGGAACGACCACACGCGGCCGCCCTGCTGGATGGACAGCGGCCAGATATCCTCCGCGAGCTGGTCCACGGCATAGAGCGGGGGCGTGATGCCGTGGGCGTGGCTGCCCTGGTCGGTGCCGAATCCCGGCTGCTGGGTGACGCTGGCCGCCACCTCGGGCTGCTGGTCCACGGCCGTCGCGTGGGAATGCTCCTGGCTGACGACGATGTTGGTGGCCTTCCGGAAGATCGGCTTCACCTTGAAACGGATGATGGGCCGCCCGAAATAGTCGGGGTGGCCAGAGGGATACGCGTCGTAGACGCTCCCATCGGCCGGCTGGAGGACGTCGTCCACCCGGACCGCGGTGATCGCCTGCACCGGCCGCCGGGCCACCAGGTAGTCGTACTGGCTGCGCAGCTCCCAGCATTGCATCCCCACGTCGTGCGCTAGGGCGACAGTCCCGACGGCGCCCCGCCCGGAAACGGTCAGGTCGTCGCCGCTCTTGCCGCTCACGTCGATCCATTCGTCCTCCACCTGGATCCGCAGCGGGAAATCCGTGAAGCGCGAGGCGTCCGAGACCTTCACCGGCCCGCCGCTCTCGGCCAGGGCCTCGCGCAGCGGACTCATGGCGCCGGCGTCGATGGCCAGGCAGGTGACGTCGCTGGGGGCCCCCCAGATCTCCGGCTGGATCCGGCCCAGGTCGTCAGGATCCGCGCTGGGGAACTCGTCCGAGGTCAGGGGATCCCCGAGCGTCCGGTCGTACCGGTCCAGGATCGTCCCCACGTCGAAGGTCAGCTCGGCATCGTCGAATGCGATGCTCTCGCGCTGGTTGGAGAGATACCCGGCCCAGAGCGTGACCAGGTCGGAGCTGGGGAGAGCCGCGAACCATTGGAAGAGGGTCACCAGGACGTTTTCGGGGAGGACCTCGTCGAAGAGGTCGTTGAGCCGCCGGCCGTCCACCGGGACGTTGGCCATGACGAAATGGGCGTCGCCCAGGGAGGCGCCCTCCAGCCCGCGCGTCTGGATCTTGAGGCGGTCCACGTCGGGCCAG
>JACQNT010000210.1 GCA_016202915.1 Acidobacteriota bacterium | reverse complement strand
TGACCCGGATCGGCACGCTGCAGGGGACCTACCTCGCGATCTACCCCGCCCGGGTGTGCGACTACTGGAAGGAGAAGCCGCGGCAGGCTTGCAAGTTTTGCTCCGTCGGGCTCAATCTGGGCGTGGACGACGCCACCGAGAAATCGGTCGAGGAAGTGATGGAGGTCGTCCACGCGGCGCGCCGCGAGTCCGGCATCACCTACGTCGATTTCAACACCGGACACTACGAGGGGGACGTCTACCTCGACATCCTCGAGCCGTACATCCGGCGCATCAAGCGGGAGACCGGCCTGCTGGTGGGGATCCAGACGCCGCCGCACCACGACCTGACCCGCTATCACGCCCTGCGGGAGATGGGGGTCAACCGGGTCTCCTTCTGCTTCGAGATCTTCGACCCGCCGACCTTCCGCCGGATCTGTCCCGGCAAGGACCGCGAGTACGGCCTGGCGCGCTACCTCCAGGCGGTGGAGTACTGCGCCCGGATCGGCGGGCGGCGCGCGTCCCGCTTCGATCCGTGGGTGTCCAACGGCGAGATCATCGCCGGATTGGAGCCCCCGCCGTCGTCGATGGCGGCGATCGACTGGATCACTTCGGTCGGCGCGATCCCGACGGTGTGCGTCTTCCGGCCGCTCGCGGGGACCGACATGGAGGACGCGCCGCCCCCGCGCACGGAGGACCTGGTGCCGGTGTTCCGGAGGCTGTACGAGGCCTGCATGGAACGCGACCTGCCGATCGGCGTCGCGCCGAACATCCACGTGAGCCTGGTCCTCCTGCCGGAGGAGTGCCGCTGGTTCCTCGACAACCCGCGCAAGTACCGGTGGAAGGGATTGCGCCTGAAGGCGCTGTCCGCGGCGTTCCGCGCCCGCTTCGCGGCGGAGATGCGCCGGGCGCGGCGCGCCGGCGCGACTCCGGAGACGGCGGGGGCCCTGGAGATCACTCTTCGGGAGGGATCTTCTCCAGCGCCGCCCGATCGGGGATCAGGAACCCCGCATCGGCGGTGATCAGCACCCCGTCCTTGCTCCACCGGCTCATGATCCGGATGGCGGTCTCCTGGGTCGTGCCCACCATGCCGGCGATCTCCTGGCGGTTGAGGGCGACCGGGATCCGGACCGACTTCCCGTCGCGGCGCCCGACAGTGTCGGCCAGGGTCAGGAAGAGCCGGGCGATCCGGTACTCGACCCGGCTGGAGCGTTCGGCCAGCTTGCGGGTCATTTCGATCATGCGGCGGGTCAGGCCGAGGAGCAGCCCGCGCGCCAGCATCGGGTTGGCGACCAGGAGGCCGAAGAACTCCTGCCGCGGGACGGCCAGGAGGCTGGTGGCTTCGAGAGCGACGGCGGTGCAGGGGAACGGCCTCTCCTCGTAGGCGGCCACGGCGCCGATGGGGTCGCCGGGGCCGAAGATCTCCAGGATGACGTCCCGCCCGGCGGCGGTGGCCTTGACGATCTTCACGCGGCCACCGAGGATGAAATGGAACATCAGGGCCGCATCGCCTTCCCGGAAGATGGTTTCCCCCTCCTCGTAGGACTTGATCCGGACCAGGGGACGCAGGCTGTCGCGTTCCGCCGGCTTCAGGCTCTGGAACAACGGGATGGCGGCCCAGGGGACCGGCCGCTCCCCTCTCTCGTCTGACAGGACCGCACCTCCCGGCGGGTGGATCGGGACATGACCCCCCCGATGATCCGGATCATACACGCCTCGCCCCCGTGGTCTCATCCTTGTCCCGAGGCGGGCGTCGTTCGTGGGACCGGCCGTGGAGGGGCGGTGAACAGGGACCGGACGGGGACGGAGGGGCAGAAGGGGCTCCGCGAGAAGTTCGCGCGCTCCCCCGTGGTGGTGATCTGGGAGGTCACCCGAGCCTGCGACCTGGCCTGCGTGCACTGCCGGGCCTCCGCCATCCCGGAACGCGAGCCCGGCGAGCTGACGACCGACGAGGGGCTGCGGCTCATCGGCCAAATCCGGGAGTTCGGGCGGCCGATCTTCGTCCTGACCGGCGGCGACCCGCTGAAGCGGCCGGACATCTTCGACCTGATACGGGCCGCGTCCGGGGCGGGGCTCCTGACCAACCTGAGCCCCAGCGGCACGCCGCTCCTGACGCACGGGGCGCTGCTCCGGGCACGGCGGAGCGGCCTGGAAGGCGTTTCGATCAGCCTGGACGGTTCTTGCGAGGAGATCCACGACGCCTTCCGCGGCGTGCCCGGTTCTTTCCGCTGGTCGCTCGACGGGGCGGCGGCCGCCGTGGCTCTGGGTCTCAGGCTCCAGATCAATACGACGCTGGCCCGCCACAACCTGGAGGACCTGCCGGCGATCGCCGATCTCGTGGGTTCGCTCGAGGCCTGGCGCTGGACGATCTTCCTGCTGGTCCCGACCGGCCGCGCCGACGCCGGCCAGCAGGTGACGGCGGAGGAGTGCGAGGAGGTCTTCGGGTGGTTCGCCGATCTTTCGGGATCGGCGCCGTTCCGGATCAAGACGACCGAGGGGCCGCACTATCGCCGCGTGGCGCTGCAGCGGCTCGCGCCGTCGGCGGATCCCGGGGGCGCCCCGGGGGATGTCTCCCGGACGGGCTCGGGAGGGGGGAGGTTCATCCCCGGCGTGAACGACGGTTCCGGGTTCCTGTTCATCAGCTCGAAGGGGGCGATCCAGCCGAGCGGCTTCCTGCCGCTGGTGGCCGGCAACGTGCGGACCGATTCGCTGATCAGCGTGTACCGCGAACACCCCCTCTTTATGGCGCTCCGGGACCCGGACAGGCTGGGGGGACGGTGCGGGAGGTGCGAGTTCCGATCGGTCTGCGGGGGGTCTCGGGCGCGGGCGTATGCTATGACTGGTAACTACCTGGCCGAGGATCCGGCCTGCCTCTACGAGCCGCAGGCGTCCGCGGCCCGGACCGGTGCGGTCCCGTGAAGGGGATGAGGGCCGACGACTGGAGGGCAGGACGGTGATCGATCCGAAGATGACGGTGGCTGAGATCCTCAGGCGGTACCGGGGGTCGCAGCCGGTCCTGGCCCGGTTCGGCCTGGATGCGTGCTGCGGCGGGGCGCACCCGCTGGAGTTCGCCTGCTCGGCCCGCAAGGTGCGGGTCGAGGAGGTGCTCGCCGCCCTGCGGGAGGCGGAATCCCCGGAGATCACCATCGACCCCGGGGTGTGCGTGCGCGATCTGATCGCAGCCTATCCGTCCACGGTGCCCGTCCTGGCGCGGCACGGCCTCATGGGGTGCGGCGGAGCGCTTGGGCCGGTCGAGCCGCTCCACTGGTTTGCCCGCGTGCACCACGTCGACCTCGATCAGTTGCTCGAGGAGTTGCGGGAAGCCGCCCGGTCGAGCGAGGCTCCCCCGGAGGAGCCCGTATCGCCCGCCGAGATCGCCCGGGAGAACCTCTACAGACGCTTCCTGAAGGCGGCGCTGCTGTTCACCTTCACGGGCGGGGCCGCTCTCGGCGCCTGGGCGCTCGTTGTCATGGCGCTGCGCGGCCGGCTGGGCGGGATCGGGAGAGGTTTCCTCCAGGTCCACGGCCACTACCAGCTCTTCGGCTGGGTCGGTCTGTTCGTGGTCGGCGTGGCCTATCACATCCTGCCGCGCCTTTCCGGCGTGCCGCTCCCGTCCTACCGGGCGGCCGCGGCCTCCTTCGCCTTGCTCGTCGGCGGGACGGCGTTGAGGTTTGCCCAGGCCCTGGACCCGTCGAGCCTGCGTTCGGCCCTCCTCGTCGTCGGCGCCCTCCTGGAGGTCGCCGGGTGCGGGATCTTCGGATGGATCGTGGGCCGCATCCTGCTCTCCGGGCCGGGGCCGAAGAAGGCGTACCAGGCGTACCTCGCGGCCGGGACCGCCTGGCTCCTGGTCTCAGCGCTTCTCAACCTGGTCCACGCCTGGTATCTCTCCGCGCGCGCGGCGTTCGAGGTCCCGCCCGGTCTGAACCTGCCTTACCTGACGACCTTTCTCCTCGGGTTCGTGACCTGCTGGATCCTCGGGGTGTCGCTCCGCACCCTGCCGGTCTTCATGGGGCTCGCGGGCCGTCCGCGCGTCGCCGCGCTTCTCCCCGTCCCGCTGACCGCCGCGATCGTGATCATGACGGCCGGCGAGGCGACGTACCTGGCCGGAGCGGGGAACGCGGCGCGCCTGGCCTTCGGGCTGGGCGGAGCGGGCGTCGCCGTCTGCCTCCTCCTGTTCACCTGGTCGCTCGGCATCCTGGGGCGGACGGCAGGCGCGCCGGAGCCCGGGATCGATCGGGGCTACGAGAAGTTCCTCCGCCTGGGGTACTCCTGGCTGGCGATCTCGGCGGCGATGCTGCTGACCTTCTCGCTGCTGGCGGTCGCCGGCAGGGACATGGACCACGCCTTCGTCGGCGCCTATAGGCACGCCCTCACCGTCGGCTTCATCACCACCGTGATGGTCGGCATGGCCAGCCGGATCGTCCCGGTGTTCCGCGGAGTGCCGCTCTACTCCCCCCGCCTGCGCGACTGGACCTTCTGGCTCCTGGCGGTCGGGAACGTCGTGCGGGTCGTCTTCCAGTCCCTGTCGGCTGTGGGCGGCCCCGCCTGGTTCAGGGTGGCCGGCGTCTCGGGAGTCCTGGAGCTGGCGGCCCTGCTGCTGTTCGGCGTCAACCTCTGGAAGACCCTCGACACGGAGACCGCGGACGAGGTCGCCGCGGCCGGCTGGCGCCCGCCGATCGCTTCCGAAACGAAGGTCGGCGATCTGCTGGCCGCCTACCCAGTCCTCCTGCCGATCTTCGTCAGCAACGGCTTCGCCGCCCTGACCAACCCGGTGCTGCGCCGGACCGTGGCGCGCAGCGTGAGCATCGCCCAGGCCTGCAGGATGCACGGTCTTGATCTGGAGGGCTTTCTGGGGCAGCTCTCCGAGGCGAAGGCGCGGCTTGGCGCCTGACGCCGCGCGGCCATGGTGCCGTCGTCTCCCGGTGTGGAGATCGCCCGAAGGGATCGGCTCCCGCCGCGCCTCCTGCCGGTCCTCTACTTCGGTGCGGCGCATCTCTTCCTGATCCTGGCGTTTTCGGCGATGGCGGCGCAGCCGGCGCTCCTGACCGGGTTCTTCTACCAGCCCCGCACGGTTGCGATCGTCCACCTCATCACCCTCGGCTGGATCGGTCTCTCCATCCTGGGCGCGATCTACGTCATTGGCCCGATGGCGCTCCGGATGCCGATGCCGGCTCGCCGGCTCGACTACGTCGCGCTGGCCTTCGCGGTGATCGGAGTGGCCGGCATGGTGGCCCACTTTCACCTGGGCGAGTACGGCGGCATGGCCTGGTCGGCCGGCATGGTGGCGATCGGGCTGCTGCACGTGGCCGTCAGGGCGGTCCGGGGCATCCGGGCGGCGCCGATCGAGCGGCCGGTGAAGGTGCACGTCGTCCTG